>DATCTV010000031.1 GCA_036567785.1 Desulfomonilia bacterium
GCGTCGTTCGGCGATCCGCTCATCGCGGGCGTTAGACATACCGAAGGAGGCGCCTATGTTCTTTCAAAATATTGAAGAATGTTGTGCTGCATACAAGAATATCCGCGATCTTCCAAGAAACCAAGACCGGAGAAATTATGTTGAAAAACTGTACAATGGTTATGCAGGCAAGCATGACAAAAATTTCCTAACGGATGCTTGTTCCAATTTTCAGCAGCGATTTTGGGAGATGTACCTATGGCATTTCTTAACAATGAACGGGATAACTTTGGAACCTTTTAAGGCAAAGGGCCCTGATTTTCATTTTATTAAGAATGAAAAGCATTATTGGATTGAAGCAATAGCAGCAAATTCTGGTTCCGGTCCAGATGCTCCTGAAGAGCCTGAATTTTCCAAAATCGAAGCAAGAAGATTTAATGATGAGCCAATCTTGCTTCGAATCAGAAATGCAATTGAATCAAAGAAGAATATATTTTAGGTTCCTCGCTATTTTACGTGGGTAGACCAAAATTTAGCTTTCCAGCAATCAGGTATGCCATCGCAATGAGATTTTCATCAGATCGATATCCCCGTGCTCTGGCCTTGGCAGCTTGGAGGAGACTGTTGAAGCCTTCCAAGATGCCCGTGGTGATGTGACTTTGAAACCAAGACAAGACGCCGTTCCAATGAGATTTCACGGTTTTTGCCGCTTCGATGATTGGCTGGAGGCGGGAGTGCGTTGCCCAGAAATACCAGGACTTCAGCCAACTCTCTCCCGCAGGCCGATCAGGTTGAGTGAAAAAGTCTTGAAAAGCAAGCCGAATATTATAGGCCCGAACCGTTTGAAGATTCTGGCGACTCAGGCTGGTAAGGCGTCGAAGTTGTGTGCGCGTGAGATTTTTCGGATTCGTCAGCCAAATGTATCGCGTTTTCTTCAATTCGCTCTTCGTGGCTGTCTCTTCCCGCCGCACCTTGTCAACAGCGTCATTGACGATTTTCGTCAGGTGAAACCTGTCAAATGTGATTTCCGCTTTTGGAAGAGACTTCCGAATTCCCTTGATGAAGGCAGGCGACATATCGCAGGCAATCTGCGCAACCTGAGATGGGCAGCAACCCCGCGAATCCAAATTCTGTGCAAAACGAGCTACGGTATCTGCGTCCTTCCCTGGCGTCGCGTAGATCAACCGCTTCTCTTGCAGGTCGAAAAAGAAGGTCACATATTTGTGCCCGCGACGACTTGCTGTTTCATCAACCCCAACAACTCTTGTGGAAGAGACGTTCTGGCGCTTGACGGCTTGTCCAACGTAATGTCGCACAATTCTCCAGAGAAGTGTGTCATGCTCACCGACAAGATCGGCAACAGCTCGAACAGGCATCTCTTCAGCAAGAGACATCAGGAACGCCTCAAACAACAACGTGAACCCCGAACCGCTTCGCGCCCAGGGAACTTCGATCTTTCTGATCAAATGACAAGATTCGCAGTCCACACGCGGAACTCGCGCATGCAGGTAGGCAGCATGCTGGAAGAAGTTCAAATGCCTCCAGCTTTCTTCTGTGGTGTCATAAGCCTTGCACATCTGCTTACAGACCGGGCAAGGGAACATACCACCGCGTTCAAAATCGATGTGAATGTCCAAGCGCCGTTCTTTCACCGAAAACTCGATCTTCGTAACAGACCACGGCTGAGCGAGACCAAGAGCCGCGGCAAACAGTTCCTGTTGTGTCATGATGTCCTCAGAGTCGATGGATCGTTGATTCTAACCTACCCACGCCGAATAGCGAAGAGCCATATTTTATCAATACATCAAAGACGGCATTGTGAGAAAAGAGGATTACCTTTTCATCGCAGTTAATTTATATTCAATTTGTTCAATAATTCTTGAAGACTCGCTCCCGCTAATTTCAAAGGCTGTGTACCCTTTCAAGCACGAGTGCATAACGGTGAATAAAGATAGTTTAGAAGTAGTGGGTACTTCATGGACCTCTCGAGAGTCGATCCTTAAGAAATCGGGTAGTCCAGTTTCAACAGATCCATTTTTGAATCCACAGTATAACTTGATTTCTGGTGTACTTTCCTCCCGCGTTGATCCGGGAAACATCCTGGATTACCAAAGTGGCGACATTGTTTTGGTCCATAATGCCGTTGCCTATTCTCCTTCCCCTGAAAACATAATCCCCTGCAATCTTGAATTTGCGATTAGAGCCGATGGAGAAAATAAACAACTTCAAAGAATTGAAAGACGGGTACAATGGTATGTCTAACTATGCGATCGAGCGGATCGCCGCTGCTGGTCACGGGTCTTGCGGAGCAAGCCCCGCGCCCAAAGCGCATCGGTCCCCTCTCTCTGCCGTTGGCGTCGTTCGGCGAT
>DATCTV010000032.1 GCA_036567785.1 Desulfomonilia bacterium
TGACAGACTATAATCACAAGCGGCCGCACAGTTCCCTAGGGAACTGTGCCCCGTATGAGTATTTCATGAACCAGAAAAATATGCTAAATAACCAGACACTCGCTTTAAAGGTGGCTTAATAATTGGGGGAAGGTCATTTTATGTTATGCTATCTCTTAGAAAAATTCGCAATGAGTACATATTCAAAGGGAGGATACCAACTTTAAAAAAGAAATTACAAGGCCATTCATCAAAACTCTCTCACTTGTTAAAGAATTATGATGATTCGGTTTTTGAAATTGATCAAGAACTTGCGTTGGCATTGGTTGATATTAAGAGCATTAAAAGCAAAGTTGGTGGCGGTGGCGTAAAAAATTCTGCGTCATCTTTAATTAAGGAGATAAATAAATACCAGAGTAATAGAAAAAAGAACGAACAAATTGTAAGAAACATTTATGTTAAATGCAACGTGCTGCTGTTGGAAATAGAAAATTTAAGTGAAGATATAAATTGGAGTTGACTTATGGATGCAGAAAAAAAACTAATTAAACTAATCGCGTACCTAATTGAGCTTACGCAAAAAGGAAAACTCAATTGGGAGCGGCATGATCCACCTGATTCAATTGTAACAAGTCATGATAATATTGTTGATTTTGTATATCAAACTACCTTTGAAAACAAAGAATTAAGAATTTATGAAGAACGTTATAAATATTGGTATGATGAGGATAAGTGGAATTGGGACAGTCGCGTTATTCTAGATTTTGCTGATGATTATGGTAGAAGTGTCTGGAAATTCCCATCATTACCGGGATTATGGGATTTATTGGAATCGGTTAAATATCGCGAAGTAGATGTTGATGGATTTGTATCTGATATTATTAATAAATACAAATTAGACAAATAGAACACTCCACTGCCATCCATCGACTGAACACGAGGCGAATCAGATTAGTTGATAACTATATAACTAGTGAAGTGTAAACGTGAACAGGTCGCAATAATTTGTATCTGCCGGTTGAATGTTGAGACGAGAACCGTAGAATAAGAGTGCAGGGGTTTACATGGAAACTATCGGGATCATCGCTGGGCTAAAAGCTGTCCCCTTTAAGCTTGACAAAAAGGAATTTGATGAACCCCATAGGTGATGCTGCTGCCCCAATAACTTATTATTGATTAAGTCATTAAAGAATCAGCATCACCTGTCCTTCCTCATATTGTTTTTTTGACGCCGCACGGGGGATAGATTGATTGAAGACAAAAAAAGCATTTCATCGATACGTACATTTCAAGGCATGAAATGCCCCTTTTTTAACATTGAAAAACCGGTTGCCATAAAAGAGATTTCAATGTAATGGGTGATCTATGATTCAAAGAAAGCTGGAGTTTAAAAAGCTTGCTGATATGGTTTCAGTAAATCCGGTTGTCGGGATAATCGGTGCAAGGCAGGTAGGCAAAACCACTCTGGCCCGTCAGTTTGCGGCATCTTTAAAAAAACCTTCCTACTTTTTCGATCTGGAAAACCCGGATGATATGGCGCGTATAGCCGAGCCCATGCTGGCTTTCAGGGATTTGAAAGGCATTGTTGTTATTGATGAAGTTCAGCATGCCCCGAATCTTTTCAAGGTGTTGAGAGTTCTTGCAGACAGGCCCGGCAATAAAACCAAATTCATAATATTGGGCAGTGCCTCGCCCGGGCTGTTGAAACAATCGGCGGAAAGTCTTGCCGGACGAATTGCATACCACCAGCTTGAAGGTTTTCATATGGATGAAACCGGTGCCGGTTCAGAAAACAGGTTATGGTTAAGGGGCGGTTTTCCCTTGTCTTACACTGCAGGCACCGATGAAGACAGTTTTGAATGGAGAAAGAACTTTGTCAGGACTTTTCTGGAAAGAGATATTCCGCAGCTTGGATTCAGCATAGGGGCTGTGACGCTTCGAAGGTTCTGGACGATGCTCGCTCATTATCATGCACAAATCTGGAATGCATCTGAATTTGCAAGGGCGTTTGGCATTGCAGACACCACGATAAGAAAATATCTTGATATTCTTACATCCGCCCTTGTTGTCAGGCAGCTTCAACCCTGGCATGAGAATATCGGCAAAAGGCAGGTCAAGGCCCCGAAGGTTTATATAGCGGATGCCGGTATCCTTCATGTTCTGCTGAATCTGCGCAGTGCCGCCGATATTGAGGGACATCCGAAGCTTGGGGCGTCATGGGAGGGTTTTGTAATAGGCGAACTGATAAGAAGACTCGGGACTCCATGGGAGGAATGCCATTTCTGGTCGACTCATACCGGCGCGGAACTTGACCTTCTTTTAGTCAGGGGCGCCAGGAGGATCGGTTTTGAAATAAAGAGAACATCCATCCCGCACGTCACCCGCTCTATGCGTTCGGCAATAGAAAGCCTTAAGCTGGACAGTCTGATCATTGTTCATGCAGGGAGTCATACATTCGATCTTGATGATGGTATAAAGGCTGTTTCTTTCAGCTCTATGGCTAAAGAGATTAAGCCGCTTTAGAAACTAAATCCCGTACGCTGATGATAAAGTGTGTCACTTACAGTCATTTATTCATCATGGTCCATTATAGAGAGTAAGTGGGGTCAGGTCGCAAAAATTACATCTGCCGGTTGAATGTTGAGACGAGACATGTAGAATAATAGTGCAGGGGTTTAGATGGAAACCATCGGGATTATTGCTGCCATGTCGCAGGAAAAGAGGGCGCTTATCAGGCATGCAGGAAAAACGGAACGTGGCAAGCTTGGCCGGTTCCGATGCTATCGTTTTCAGCTCTCAGGCCGGAACTGCCTTCTGGTTGAATCCGGGATCGGCATCAGGCGTGCCATGGATGCCGCCCGCACCCTTATAGCAGCGGCAGACCCGCAGCTTATCGTCTCGTTCGGTGTGGCGGGAGCAGTCAGGGATGATCTCAAGGTCGGTGATGTGATCGCTGCCTCTCAGACCTTTCTGCTGGATGGCGGCAGAGAGAGCATGTTTAATAATCTCGATCCCATCTCCGTTGCAGCTATGCTCGCGGCAGAACATGTCCTTGAGCGAAGAGGTGCACGTCTGGTTTCAGGGACAGTTATCACTACACGCCTGTCAAACGCTTCCGGGCTCCTGCCTGAGGGGATATCAAATCCCATCCTTGACATGGAGACTGCGGGAATCGCGCAGGCGGCACTGGATCACGGTACTCCTATCCTGGCGCTGCGGGCAGTGAGCGACGGGCCGAGTGAACCTTTGTCTTTCAACCTCGAAGCAATGACGGATGAGGACTTCAATCTCAGCATCCCGAAGGCGGCCAGGATGGTTATTCTCCGGCCGCGTTTCGTACTTGCGTCTATCCGGATAATCCGTAATGTCAAAAAGGCTTCTGATAACGCGGCAGTGGCATTAGCGGCGGTGATGGGTCAAGCCGATATTTTCGAGAGGTTAAAGGACGATCGTATACCTGTTGAAATTCTTCCCTCTGCTCCAGAATCTGTGGATATTGGTCTGGAAACTGAAGGCGAGTATTTGTAATAATAAATAAAATTATCGAATAAGAGGGGTCAGGTCTCAACAATTGACAGATGAATGGATGAAATAAAAGGAGGGTAATGAAATGAGAAGGATAGTAATTGTTGTAATCGGTTTATGTTTTCTGTTCGGGTGTGCATCGATGGTGCAGAGAGGGGCGTTAACCCAGGCTTACGAAAATTATGACAAGGGAGATTATCAGACTGCATTAGTTAAACTTTCCCGTGCAGAGAAATACAAAGACACAACTCCTGAGACGAATGCCGAGATACTTTATCTGAAAGCCCTGACACTTCAGAAGATGGGGCGGGACAAGGAGTATATCGGAGAGCTCATGTACTTGTCGGACAAATACGGCGATACTGAATACGGTTACAAGGCAAAGCAATTATTAAAATAGGAAAATGCTTGGGGTAAAGTCCGGATAACAGAAGATCTGTCCGGTCTTTATCTGCATATCTGCAAAGTTCAGGGAGGTCTCTTTATGCATGTTCATATCAGGATTGGTATTTTCATATTAATCCTGCTTATGATCCCGAATTTAATTATGGCTCAGAATGTAGCTTTGAAGGTCGATGAACTGAACAGGCAGGCGGACCTTACAACCTACATGAAATCAATAGAAATCCTTATTCCGGCCATACAGGCTGCTCCTGATGATTTTGAACTCTGGTGGAGACTGGCACGAGCCCGCCAGAATTACGCAGACATGGCGGCTTCCCGCAGAATTCCCGGCTGGAAGGAAATCTGTGTCGAACAGGGCCATGAGGCTATGAAGGCCGGTAAGAAAGCGGCAGCCCTCAGGCCTGCAGCCGTGGAAGGCTATTACTACACGGGATGCTCGGCCGGAACTGTTTGCACGGGCAGCAGCCAAATGGCGATTCTAAAGGAGGGCCTGCTCAAGGAAATTAGGATAAATCTGGAAAAGGCTTATAACATCAACAGGTATTTTGACAATGGAGGTCCGATCCAGGCCCTTGCAAGCTACTTATGGATGTCCCCGGATTCGCGGGCGGGGACATGGACAAGGCGGAAAAACTGGCACGTGAAAGCATGCGGGTGTACCCGAACGATCCTGCAGGCAGGACCATAATGGCCGAGATACTGATAAAGAAAGACAAAAGGAAAAACATCAGCGAGATAAGGACGCTTCTAAGCGGCGTGGCCTGCACACCGGAAACCGCTCCGGATTATCTTGAGATATGGGTTGTTAAGGCTAGACGCCTGCTTCAAAGCCTGTAATTCATTTGTATTGACCATAATCTAGACATATAAAATCTGCTCTAAGGCGCTGGTGATAAGAAACGCGGGGCAATCTCAGGCCCCGCGATTTTTATTGTATTAGAAGTTTTATATCTCGTAAATCACAACTTGCTGATCCTTGTTACTGTAAAACACCTGAAGCATTGTACTGTGCAAATAAATAGTCATGGCCTCCTGCAGCAGGAGTCCCCAGCGCTCCCTCTGTGTGACCGTACACCAGAACATAATTATCACTCAGGAGCGTCAGTCCTGCGCCTGCGTCATAAGCATTGGTTCCTAGAAGCCTGGTCCATTGCCTCGTTCCGTCTATATCATACTTAATCAGGAACATATCATACGTGCTTCCGTTACCGTTATTGGTCTGTCCGTCAAGGTCACCCCTTGTTCCACCTGTCACGTATACGTTTCCTGAACTGTCCAGTGCAACTGCATTGCCGCCTTCTGCAAGGAGGCTTTGAATAGTATTTTCCCAGACCAAATTTCCCGATGAGTCATATTTGACAATATATGAATGGGATGAGGTGGTTGTCCCGGTAAAATAGATATTGGAGTCTTCGTCCACTACAATTCCTCTGCCGCTGCTCAAATCCGCCCTGGGCCTGTTCCATTGCTCCACGCCCAAAGAATTATACTTATACAATGTCATGTATGATCCCGATACCGTCACATAAATGTTTCCGCTTGAATCAAGAGCGATTGAATGACCGTTATCACCCTCTGCATAATAGTTCAGCCATTCCTGCACGCCGACATCGTTGTATTTAGCTATAAAAAGCTTATATAAACCACCATTCAATCCCATTCCGGTCACATATATATACCCGTCATGCCAGGCCATTGCATAAACTGTGGATCCGGCTGTTTCATAAACTTTTGTCCAGACTTTCGAGCCGTCTGTGCTGTATTTGGCGATAAACATTATTTCTTCATCTTGGGGGTTGTCATTTCCATCCAGAAGGCCCCGGGTGTACCCTGCCAGGTATATGCCGGTATCTCCGTCATACGCTATTGCATACGGCCTGTCATTTTCGGTACTTCCCAGCATACAGGTCCATTGTCTGATGCCGGAAGGGTTATACTTGACCAGGTAAATATCATCCCCGCCCTCATTCGTACACGTTGCCGGGTCGAGATTTCCTGATGAGTATCCTGTAACATAAATATTACCGTCTTTATCCTTTACCATCCCGATTGCATAGTCGGTCTGGTCAGACCCGTACTGTTTTATCCCGGCGGGCCAGTTTGAGATTGCCCCCGAGGGCGCACCCGATCCCGCAGGGCTGAAAGCGCTTATCCCGGTGCTGTTTTTCGCTTTGACCCATACAAAATATTCAGTCCCGTTTGTGAGGCCTGTTATTACGCAGGATATATTGGATGTACTTGCAAACAGAATTGCTGTAGCAGGGTCATCTGTATCGCTGTAATAGACTTCATAGGCAGTTGCACCGGTTACAGGTAACCATGATGCCGTAAGTGTCGTATCACCCACCGTGATATCCGGTGCCAAACCCGGAGCAGATGGGGCTGTTGGGGAAGATGGCGGTGGAGTTGCGGAATCACTACCCCCTCCACCACATGCAGTATAACTGATAATAGCAAACATGAGGACAAGGATCAGTTTTAGTTTTCCAGTGCGCATTGTATACTCCTTTGATATAAATTAATGATGTCTTGCTTCAGATTATAGAGAGTATATGAATGCAGTCTTAGCAGTCAAGGACGTATATTCTTCGAGAATCATGGTGAGGCTGGTTGTGCGGACCGCTTAAGTTTTTCAGGAATGATGGGGGGTAATGTTTCAACAAATGATATTTGCTGATAGAATTTTAAAAAGCAACCGTGTAAAATATAAACGATATTGACTGAAGAGCAGCAGCTTGGTTACATTTAACTACTCAACAGGGGACAGGAGGATGGAATTTCTGAAGTATCTCTCCTGTGAACAGGAGGTTATATTATGAAACGCTTTTCAATCATATGCCTTATACTGATTGCCATAGCCGGCTGCAAATTCGATCCGAGCGGGTATCCTCTGCATGAAGGCCTTGTGGACGGTGATGCCACCGCACAGACAAAGGTGCTCTTCAATAATCTCAAAGCAATAAGCGCAGAAGGCGGTAAAATACTTATAGGCCATCAGGAAACAACCGCCTATGGCGTGGGGTGGTGGGATGATCCTGAAGCGGCAGAGACATCGGATATAAAAAAGGTTTGCGGCAGTTTCCCTGCCGTCTACGGCTGGGATGCGGAAGGTGTAACCGGCGGGACGAATATCGACGGAGTCAATTTTGCTCGCATGCGTGAACTTGTTGCAAGCGCCTATGCACGGGGCGGCATCAACACGTTCAGCTGGCACCTTCACAACATACCAAATGGCGGAACCGCCTGGGATATAAAGGCGGACATCAACCGCATTCTGCCTGGCGGGGACAGGCATGAAGTCTATACGGCGGAGCTTGACGCGCTTGCAGATTATTTTTTAAGCCTCAAAGGTCCGAACGGAGAACTCATTCCGATAATCTTCAGGCCGTTTCATGAAAACAACGGCACCTGGTTCTGGTGGGGTTCGGCGTCATGCACGCCAGACGAATTCAAAGCTCTCTGGCGATTCACTGTCACTTATCTGCGAGACACGCGCCATGTCCACAACCTGCTTTATGCCTATTCTCCGGACAGGTTCCTTGGCTATGACGGATACCTGAGGCGTTATCCCGGTAATGAATGGGTCGATATCATGGGGCATGACAACTACGGGGACTTTACTTACGGCAGTTCTCTGTGCGGTCTGATGCGGTTAAGCCAGCTTACCGAGATGGCTGAAGCCTTCGGCAAGGTTCCGGCTCTTACGGAGTCAGGCAGCGAAGGCGTTCCTTTGTCCAACTGGTGGAGCCTCTTCCTTAATCCGATCAAATCGTGCATGAAACCGAGCAGGATCGCATATGTGCTTTTCTGGCGTAACGCCAATGAATCACATCATTATGCCCCATATCCCGGAGACAAGTCGGAAGAGGATTTCATAAAATTCTATAATGACCCTGTCACCATTTTTGAAAATGATTTGCCCGATATGTATCAGTGAATAAGGGGCACAGGGATGCCTGTCATGCTGAATTAATTGTTTACAATAAAGTCTGTTGGAGGGGGTTATGAATAAATTTAAAATTCTGATGCAATTCTGTACAGGTCCTGAAACGCTTAACATCCCGTCTGGCCGTGCAATAAAAGGAGAAAGCAAATGAAAAGAATAGTATCTGTTCTGCTGGCAGTATTTTTTTTAATCCCGGGTGTTGCTTTTCCGGATGGAGGAACCGGCAAGTCAAAAATTCCGGTTAAATATTCCTCATATCTGGAGGCTTATGAAAAGGAAGATTACGCCATGGCCTTCAAACTTGCGGAGCCTCTTGCGAAACAGGGTGATGCAAAAGCCCAGTACTATGTCGCCCTCATGTATGACACGGGGAAAGTGAAACCGGCGAGTTCCGGTGATACGGTCGCATGGTTTTTAAAATCTGCTGAACAGGGGTTTGTTGCGGCCCAGTATTATCTTGCGCTCAAATATAATACAGGAGACGGAGTGCCCCTTAATTACAAAGAGGCATTCAAGTGGTTTTCAAAAGCCGCCGAGCAGGGACACGCTTCGGCGAGTAATTGTATTGGCTCCCTTTATGCAGGCGGTAAGGGTGTTGCTCAGAATTATGCAGAGGCCCTGAAATGGTACACAAAAGCGGCTGAACAGGGGAGTACCGCAGCTCAATTGAATCTCGGGATTATGTACGAAAACGGGCAGGGCGTGACGCAGAGTTATGAAGAGGCCGTGAAATGGTACACAAAAGCGGCTGAGCGCGGAGATGCCGAAGCACAGTTAAACCTCGCTTTTCTGTATGACCTGGGGCAGGGAGTCCCGCAGAATTATACAGAGGCACTGAAGTGGTACACAAAAGCGGCCGAACAGGGGGTTGCCAGGGCCCAGTGCAGCCTGGGATTTCTGTACAGCAGCGGACTGGGAGTGCCGCAGAATAATGTTCAGGCCTATAAATGGTTCAGCCTCTGTGCTGATAATGGGAACACCAGTGCACCCAGAAATAGAGATATCCTTGCCAAACGGATGACGCGCGCCCAGATCGACGAGGCGAAAAGGCTTGTGGCTGAATGGTATAAGCAGCATAAAGGAAAACAATAGAGCTGCTATAAGATTAGTACCGGCGAAATTTCTGAGAAGTTAGTAGTCCGAGAAGCTGTAGAATTCGACATGTAACCGGTTAAGTGAATGCGGATAGGATTCATCGGCCATCACAATGGTTATGGCCGAGAGCGGAAAACACCTGCGGGATAATATCGGGACGAAGATTAATTCAAGGGTGACAGACCGGTTCAAGGTAAAGGGCTTTCACGAATAGAACTCCGTGTTGTAGCAGCGAAATCTACAGGCCATGAATTCTGGAAAAAGATAGAGTATGAAGACTTCATGATAAAGATGTCGAGGGATATTAAGGCTTGATAAATACTGGCGCGTCTGTTTGAAGAGAAGAACTGAAAGCGAATCATATGAAAAATAAGGAGACGGCTATGGATGAAGGACTCTTTAGAAAACTGCAGAAGCAGCTTGATGCCTATTCGCTGGGTTTTCCGGCAACCGCCTCGGGCATCGAGATCGAGATATTGAAAGAGCTGTTCACCGAAGAGGAAGCGTCTCTTTTTACGAACATGACCCCTCAGCTGGAATCTCCCTCTTCTGTTTCTGCAAGGCTGGGGCTTGACATGGGAGAAACGGCAGCCAGACTCGAGGACATGGCCTCAAAAGGCTTGCTCTTCAGGCTTAAAAAGGATGGAGATGTCAAATACGGCGCCATACCTTTCATGCACGGTCTTATGGAGTTTCAGGTTAAAAATTTCAGCAGGGACAGGGTGATCATGCTGGAGAAATATTTCAATGAAGGTTTTCAAAAGGCAATCTCAGGCTGCGAAGGGCTCTTTCTTCGGACAATCCCGGTCAGGGAATCCATCGAAAACATCACTCAAGTGGCATCCTTCGATGACGCCTGCGCTATTATCAAAAACGCAAGCCCTATCGTAATTGCGGAATGCATCTGCAGAAAAAGCAGGGGATTCATCGATAAGGCATGCGATAAGCCGGTCGAGGTCTGTTTCATGTTCGGTTCAATGGCCAGATATTATCTCGACAGTAGAATGGGCAGAGAGATATCCTTTGAAGAAGCTGTCGCCATTCTTGAAGATGCTCAGAGGGCGGGCCTTGTCACGCAGCCAGCCACTTCTCAGAATCCCGGCGGCATGTGCAACTGCTGCGGGGACTGCTGCGGTGTATTAAGGGCGATAAAACTCGAAGCCAGACCCGCCGATCTGGTCTACTCAAATTATCAGGCATTTGCAGATACTGATAACTGTACCGGGTGCGGCATATGCCTTGACAGATGCCAGATGGATGCAGTCACAATCAACAAGGATGATGTGGCAGTAATTAATCTTGACAGATGCATAGGATGCGGGCTTTGCATCACGACCTGTCCGGCGGATGCAATCGTCCTTAGGGAAAAACCCGATGAAAAGAAAAAATTTCCGCCTAAAAATTCATTGGAACAGATGCTTACCCTGGCAGGAAGGAGGGGAGTTATATGACGTCAATTTCTTTTAATGGTTTTGATAAAATATGACGAACAACGGTTCCATCGGGAGAATAAATGAATATATTTAAAAGGGCAGGATTAGTTCTGCTCATCATGACAGCATGTGTCATCTGCGATCAGGCGACGAAATACATAGCGAAATCCTATCTGATGGAACATCCCATGATATCAGTTCTTGGTGACACAATGCGTGTCCAGTATGCCGAGAATGACGGTGCATTCCTGAGTCTGGGTGCATCTCTTCCTCAAAAAACCAGGATGTTCATATTCACAGTAGGAGTGTCCCTGTTGCTGATTTCAGTATTAATATATCTCCTGTTCGCCTCCGGCATCGATGCCGTTGCGGTTATATCTCTTTCCATGGTGACAGGCGGGGGGCTGAGCAACCTTCTGGACCGGATAATCTATAAAGGCCATGTGTTTGATTTTTTGAACCTTGGCGTTGGAGGCCTGAGGACAGGGGTGTTCAATGCGGCCGATCTCGCCATAATGATTGGGATGTTTCTGTTTGTTCTTAACGGCTTGAAGACATCGGGCCGCAAGAGTCCCGAATCAGATTGACGGTTGGTTTTTTGTATTAACGAAGTATAATCCCGGGAAACAAAGAAAAGGGAGATAATCAGATGATCAGAAAATCGATATGCTTGGTTGTAATCGGGATTTTCCTCTGTGCGGTTCCCGTCCTTGCTGCAAACACCGAGAAGGAAAAGGCCGCTATAGCCGCAGCCGAGAAGTGGCTCAAACTTGTCGATCAGGGTAACTTCACCAGGAGCTGGCAGGAGTCTTCCAGATATTTCAAGATGCTCGTCAAAGAAGACCAGTGGATCGAGGCGGCTCAGTCAACACGGAGCCCTCTGGGAAAGCTGGTTTCAAGGAAAGTGAAGAGCGCCACGTACACGACAAAACTGCCGAGTGCGCCCGACGGTGAATATGTAGTAATCGAATTTCAGGCCTCCTTTAAGAACAAGAAATCGGCGATCGAGACAGTCACGCCTATGGTTGACAAGGATGGCAAGTGGAGGGTGTCGGGTTATTATATAAGGTAAGCTTCCCGCATCATCGGGCAATCGGAAATGGCCGTACGGACCGGAATGAATATTAGGACCTCATAAAAATGAGCATGCTGACATTAATGAGTTGCCAGCATAAAAGATTAGAAGGAGGGCAATAATATGAAAAGGGCTATTATAGCGGTTCTTCTGTTTGTGCTTGTTTCGAGTTTCGGTCAGGCTGCTACGGCTGCCGATAATAACCTTTCAGTAATACAGCCTGTCATGCAGAAAATGCCGGCTGCAATGAAGGTTCTGCAGGATAAATTTACTGCAAAGGATTATTTCGGCACGGCTGAAAAATTCATGGATATCGCCGGGATGTTCAAATCACTTGAATCAGTCATTCCCGACAACGGGGATAAGGCGAATTGGGATAGAATACACCAGAGCATGATAAATACTGCGTTTATGGGCATAGGCGCCTGTGGGACCAAGGATGACAAAACCATAGCCCAGGCGATTGAGAAACTTGGAAAATACAAGGAAGAAGGCCACAAACTTTTTATAAAACAGTCGGATTAAGCTGCGTATAACCCATCATTTGAATATAACATGGTAAATGACTGTCTCAGAAAAGGGCCATTTCCGGCATCTTGTTTAAAAGCCGGGCTTGTCGCTTTTATAATACTGCCGCTGATATTTATTGAAGGATGCAGCTACTGGAACGGTCCGCAAACAAACCATTTCGACGGTGAGAGGTTTTTTAACAAGGAGCCGGACAATACCTTTTCCGATCATCTGAAATGGCTGTGGGAGATGAAAACAGTAGAGTGGCCCGAATGGATTGATGATCCCGAACAGCCGAAACCTATACCGTATGTAAAAAACAGCGGTGTTATAAGGGTTACATATATAAATCATGCAACCGTACTGATACAGACTGACGGGGTGAATATCCTTACCGATCCCATATTCTCAAATCGCGCAGGGCCTTTTCCATGGATGGGGTCAAAAAGAATCCGCGCCCCTGGCGTGGAGATTGAGAAACTGCCGAAAATCGATGTAATTCTCATAAGCCACGACCATTATGACCACCTGGATATTCCAACCCTGAAATTGATAGGTGAGACTTCAAATCCTCTGATATTGTGCGGACTAGGTGTTAAGAAAAGGATTGACCGGATCAAATGTTCCGACGTCATAGAGATGGACTGGTGGCAGGAACATCCGGTTTCTCCGGGTGTAAATATCACATTCATACCCGCGCGCCACACCTCGGGTAGAGGAGTTTTTGATAAAAACATGACCCTCTGGGGAGGTTTCGTTATTGAGGCCCCGGCCGGAAATATTCTGTTTGCAGGGGATACCGGATTCGGGGAATTTTTTAACGATATCCATAACAGGTACGGACGGTTTCAGCTGGTAATACTGCCGATAGGCAATTATGAAAATAGATGGTTTATGAAATCTCAGCATATGAATCCCGATGACAGCGTCAGGGTCAAGGAAATGCTTGATGCGGAACAGGCTATGGGGATTCATTACGCCACCTTCAACGAACACCCGGAACAGGGTGTGGATGCGCATGAGAAAGACTTGAAAACGGCATTGGAAAGGTACAATGTGCCTGAAAGCGATTTTTGGATTCTGAAATTCGGCGAAGCAAGGGAATTGAAACGGGATGAGGCATGCCGGTAACAAAAGAATCGAGTGAATTCATTTATGATTTATGCAGCCGGTTGCTTGTGAAGATGTACCTGATGCAGGCGGGATTATACGGAACAGGAGAAAACAGGTTTATTGTATCAATAAGGAATGCTTGACTGAAAAACAAAGAGGAGAAGCGTCGCATGCAGGAAAAAAATATTCTGAACATCAACGGTAAAGGTGCTTTAACGGCGCACGGCAGAATATTCAGGATGTTTCTTGTTATATTTACAATCTTTGTTTTTATGACAATAGCAAACGAGCTGCTGGACCTGCCGAGATATCTGTTTGGAGACCAGCCGACATCGTTTTCGCAAAGAAAAGGCGAGGTAATACTTGAGATATTTATTTATCTTGTTGTTCTGTCGGCAGCATTCTATGTCTTTGAGAAGAAGATAAAGACGCAGATAAAGATACTCGAAGGTTTTATTCCCATCTGTGCAAACTGCAAAAAAATCAGACAGGATATAGACTGGAAAGTGCTGGAAGACTACATAAGCGAAAACTCACTGGCAAAGTTCAGCCACACGATATGTCCCGATTGCATCAGAAAGCTTTACCCGGAGCTGTCAGACAGGATATTGGCTAATCACCCGGACAACGGTCACGGCAAAGGGCACTGAGATTACGAGAAAGAACTGCAGGGCGATATTGCTTCCGGTTGCGGTTTTACCGGCACTGCTTTATGTATTCCGGCATCGGAACCTGATTCATGCGATTATCAGGAAAAGATCGGCAGGATGATGACCGAAAAGGGATTCCTGTTAATTCCGGCTGTAAAGGTTAAAGAGGTGACCTAATCGATGCGGTGATATCGGATAAAGTGATTACAAAGGCAAAATATGACAAGGAATGGCCTATTTTTATAGTGATGCAGGTATTTTCTGCTTTAATAAGGCCAGGCGCGCTTAAGGGTTCTGAACTTTGACAACGGGCCGGACTATTTCAAGGAAGGTCTGGCGCGCACCGAGCGAAACGGCAAAATAGGTTTTATTGATAAAAAGCTTTCAATTGCCATAAGGCCTCAATACGATTTTGCGTTTCCATTCAACAAAGGCATTTCAATAGTATGCAACGGCTGCACAAAGGAAAAAGCAGGGGGGAGCACATTGAAGTCGTTGGCGGAAGATGGGGTGCGATAAACAAAAACTGCGATGTTGTTGAGATCGTTAATTCAAAAGCTGATCTTGAGAAGAGATTGCATAAATAATTAATCTTTTTGACAGGTGCAACCGGTTTTATCGGCAGGAGAATCTTTTTGAAAATGATGTGTCTTGAAAACATGCCTCATTTCATTCACGGGACTGATGCGGCTGAAATAAAGCACTTTCCGCCGCCACCCGACGATTCTTCGGAAGCTGCCACGTCGGTTGATGTGGAAACCGTTGCTGTTGCCCCTTCCTGAATGACACTGATAAATTTGTTGCCATTGATATACAAATGGGCCGTTCTGTCTTCGGTAGATGTGTTGGCTGATGCGGTAAATGCCAGCTGGCCGCTGCCGGTGCCTGATGCGGCAGACGTAATGCTTATCCAGGATGAATCGAAATATGCATACCAGCTGTTTGTGGAGGCCGTTGTTATGTTGATTGTTCCTGAATATTTTTCAGAGGTTATCTTGATATTCTCCGACGGATCAATAGATATGGTGTTCAATGAAAAAGAGACATTGTCTATGGTTTCAAACCTTATTACAGGACATTTGTAGTATTTTCCCTGGTACTTGTAGATGTAATAGTTGCTGTAATTCTGATACATCTTCAAGCGGAAAACACCGTCGGTGCGGTTGTCTTTTGTCCCCCAGCTGTTCAATACTATCCAGTAATGATTGTCCGTGTCTTTATCGACCTCATTATAGCCTACGATAAGGACTGCGTGCGAACCTGCGGTGTCAAGATTCAGAATGCTTCCGCCGCCATAATCGTCAAAGTTCCAAAGGTCGGTCTCTAACCCTTCGCCCCAGAAATCATAAAACTTGTTCCATGCGCTGGTGTTCGGCAGGATGAAGATAAATAACACCCCTTTATTCTGATGAAGGACGTTTTTGATATTATTTATCGCCGTGTCCTGATCGGCTGCATCATATGTGGATATCCTGGTCTCTGTAATTTCACCGCCCAGCATATAGTTGGGAAGATTGGTAATGGTAGAGCATTCTGTAGAGGTTCCGCATTCGTCTTTATATGTAATGTCTTTGTAGAGTGCGTTGGTATTTGACCAGGGTATCGCATAACCCAGGACATTGTATGCCGAGACGAACATTGCAAGGTCTCCTCCTGCGCAGACGCACGATTCACCCGAAACGCAACCGTAGTCACTGCAGTCAAGGCTTGAGCACGAGTCGAAAAACTGAATCGAGAGCCTGTCGCTTATCCCGGCATCAGCCAGGGCGAGCTCCAGAATTCCGGTTCCAGCCCACACCCAGCAGTTACCGCACGTGCCCTGATCGCGCTCCGCCGGGGTGTAGACAAGACTGTCCAGAAGGCTGAAGCTGCCTCCTGTTCCGGCAAGGGCATTTGCCTTGAGCCTGAATTCGGCAATGGGGTCTATTGATGCGGCAGGGGCATTGTTGTATCGAGTGATCCATTTGTTGAATGTATCAGAATCTGGCCGCATCACAGGATATTCATGAGCGCAGACAGGATTTACGGTCAATAAAAGCATAAAGATTAAAAGTAAGGATAATGTGAATATAATGCTTTTCTTTGCCATTTCATAAAAGTTCACTTGCAGACCTCCAAATTAAAAAAGACCGGGTTGTCTTTCAAACCCGGCAACATGGAGTTATATGAAGAGTCTTTCACTTGTTTGCTCATGTTTTATCCAATTAATAATTTGTTTGCGTGTTTGTTTTATTGATAACTCCTGAATTGTCCCTCCATTTATTTTTAAAACCATTTACTCTTAAAATATGGAGATATTTTGGAGAAAGCATGTGTTTACTGTGCAGGCTCAATAATCTTCATTTAAAATCCGATATGAAACCATAGTGAAGTCAGTATGCAACAGGTCAATTTAAGTAAGGACTTTTTCTGTATTCCAATGATGATTTCTTCCGATAAGGTGAATAGAGGTCCCAGCCGTAATCTCTAAAAGGAGGATTGATTCATGAAAAAATCAATGAAAAGAATTCTTATCCTGTTTATAATAAGCTCCATTTTTGTTTCTGCATACTGCAGCAGTGTTTTTGCAAAGACCGGAAATAATGAATATGAAAAGGGGGACAAGGCTGTTTCGAGTCAGGTTATCGTAAATAATGTAATCAGTGTTGAGATCAACCGGGAAGCGAATATTTATTGCGGTAACAATTCCTTCAGCCGGAACGAAATCATGCTGGCAGACAATACCGGGAACCAGGATCCGATAGATAGTTCAGAACTCGATGATCCAGTTGACAAAACAGAGGTTGAGGACCCTATAGACAGGAACGACAGCGAAAAAAATGATCCCATTGATAAAGAAGACAGAGACAATCATCCCATCAACAGCGCTGAAGAAGGCCATGCCGGGCAGGACAATGACGGTGGTAGTTAAAATTCCAGTGTTGATTATTAAAGGATGTGTGGCAAAGAATGAATGAAAGCTTGACGTCATACTGCGGGCTCTGCTGTGCGGACTGTATCCCTTCGAAGGCTGAATTCTTCGAGTTGATTGACAGGTTCGAAGCCATGCTTGAGCAATTGCAGTTTGAAAAGTATGCAGAGCTCAAATCCGAAACCGATGGTGTGTTCAATGAATATCTGAAGTTTGTTTCTGTACTGAAAGGCATGAAAACTCTTCGCTGTTCAAAACCGTGCAGACTCGGCGGAGGAAAAGCGCAATGCACAATCAGGGACTGTGTTCAAAAAAATGGATTGAAAGGATGCTGGGAATGCCGGGAGCGGCCCGGATGCAGTCTGCTGGCACGGCTTCGCACAATCCACCCGAACCTGGATTACCACCTTGACCTCATCAAAGAGCTTGGCTCTGAAAAGTGGTTTGAAAAGAGGAAAGAGCATTACCGGTGGCAGGTGAAGTGAAAAGAAATTATGTGAAAAGGAGGCAATATAAAAAATGAAACTAACACGTGTAGCCATAATCGTTTTCCTGATTACATTTTACTTCAATTGCGTCTCAGCCGGGGAGCGGCCAACACGATTTGAAAAACCGGAAGAAACAGTTGCCTGGTTATATCGCGATTTCGGTTGGGAATGCTTTATACAAGGCTATTTTGAGAAGGACATTCTTATCAACCAGCCAAGAATAGTCCTTGAAAGGTATTTTACTCCCAAATTGGCTAACCTGATATTTCAGGACAGGGCTTATGGAAATAAAACCGGAGAAATAGGTCACATTGATTTTGTTCTTCTGTTCGGCAGTCAGGACCCGGATGGTATCTATGATTTAAGAATAAAAAGAATTCCAAAGACGGATAGCGTTTTGGTTGTATATGACCAGAATGGAGAACATGATATTGTAGAAATAAAGTATTACACAGTACAGACGAATAAAGGATGGCGTATATCAGACATTAGATACAGGTTCAAAAAAACGAGCGCAGGTCCTGAAAACAGATTTTCGCTTCTGGAACTGCTGTCTTAGTAATGAGAGGATTGTTCGGCGCCCATGGGCAATTCCCAGGATTATGTGAAAAACGGAAAGAGCGGAAAAGTTAACTGAACAAAAAAGCTGCAATTTAAATAATTAATAAGGTGTATAGGCAAAAAAAACAGCGTATATTAAATTTTACATTCAAGATGATGCGTATCAATGAATTCCGGATGGACGAATTATATAAGTCAGGACGATAGAATAAGCAGACTGAGGAATGAGAAAAGTATGCTAAGTTTTAACATAATAAATAAGGAAAGGAGGAAGATGTCGTGAATACAAATGCATGTCTTTTGGCACTGGAGAAGGCTCTCCAGCTGGAGATCGACGGGATGGCGTTTTACAGAAAGGCGGCTGCTGAATCAAAAAACCAGCTTGCAAAAGAGATGTTCACATATCTGGCGGATGCCGAGGTCACCCACATGGACAGGATCAAACAGATTAGCGAATCTCTCAAAACGACAGGCAACTGGTGCAAGACCGGTGATGACAAAGGCCATGCCGACATAAAAGATATTTTCAAGAGATTTGCAAAAGAAAACAAAGATAAGCTCGAATCCGAGGCAACCGACATCAAGGCCATTGAGACCGGTCTTGAGCTTGAAGTGAAGTCCATTGATTTCTACACCAGACAAAATGCCGGATCGAACGATGCCAGTGAGAAGGCTTTTTACTTGAGCCTTGTGGACGAGGAAAATTCTCACTACCGGACGCTTCAGGATATGAAATTCTACCTCGAAGACCCGGAGGCATGGTTTGCGGAGCATGAGAAGCACGGGTTCGACGGCGCCTGATTTCCTGTAAATTATTAACTTGGCTGTTAAGTTTTTCGTAAAAAACATGTAAAACTGTTTTCATCTCACCACTGAATGTTCACAACTCACCACTATATTTAAGAAAGGAGATTGCATGGCGCTTCTTAACCTGAAATCTTTGATCGGAAAGCTTAATCCTGTCTGTCGTTCTGCGCTTGAATCCGCCGCAGGTCTCTGCATGTCGAAGACCAACTATGAAATCGAGGTCGAGCACTTCATGCTCA
This sequence comes from Desulfomonilia bacterium, assembly GCA_036567785.1. Lineage (NCBI taxonomy): Bacteria > Pseudomonadati > Thermodesulfobacteriota > Desulfomonilia > Desulfomonilia bacterium. Next base: position 18,738 of record DATCTV010000032.1, read on the forward strand.
AGCTCACAGAGGCCCAGAACACCGACCTTCACAAAATTTTAAGATATTTTGAAATAAATATTGACCGCTTCGCAGCTGACCTGACGCATGCCATAGAGGGCTTCAAGACAGGAAATGCCCGCACGCCTGTGTTTTCTCCGCGCATACCGGGCATGATCCAGGATGCATGGATGATCGCATCGATTGATTACGAGGCTGATACCGTGCGATCGGGCCATATCATGGTCGCCATGCTGGGCAATGATATGAGCGCCCGCATGCTCTATTCCACATCGGATGCCTTAAAGAAAATCTCGCTTGAAACACTCGAGAAGAGCCTGCTCGACATAGTCTCCGGCTCAGCTGAGGATGCAGGACCTGTTGCCGCAAAAGGTGTCCAGCAGGCCGGCAAGGATACGGCAGAGGCAAAGCCTGCCGGGACGAAAGCGCTCGATCAGTTCACCATAAACCTTACGGAACAGGCGAGAGCGGGAAAGATCGACCCGGTAATCGGAAGGGATTCCGAGATAAGGCAGATGACGGATATTCTCATAAGGCGCCGCCAGAACAACCCGATATTAACCGGTGAGGCCGGTGTCGGAAAAACGGCAGTGGTCGAAGGGTTTGCACTGAAAATTGTCGAGGGCGATGTCCCGCCAGTATTGAGGGATGTCGAGCTGAGGTCTCTCGACCTTGGGCTTCTTCAAGCAGGCGCCGGAGTAAAAGGCGAGTTCGAGAACAGGCTGAAAGAAGTGATCAAGGAGGTCAAGGGCTCTCCGAAACCCATCATTCTCTTCATAGACGAGGCGCACACACTGATCGGTGCAGGCGGTTCTGCCGGAGGCGGCGATGCCGCAAACCTTTTGAAACCTGCCCTTGCGAGGGGTGAACTGAGGACAATCGCTGCAACCACATGGGCTGAATACAAGAAATATTTTGAAAAGGATGCAGCGCTGACAAGGCGCTTCCAGGTGGTGAAGGTGGAAGAGCCCGACGAGGCGAAGGCCGTCACAATGATGCGAGGGATTGCGCCTTTCCTGGAGAAACACCACAAGGTCATGATAACCGACGAGGCGCTCAAAGACACGGTCAGCCTCACGCACCGCTATCTTTCCGGCAGGCAGCTGCCTGACAAGGCTGTGAGTGTTCTCGATACGGCGTGCGCACGTGTAGCGATTGGTTTGACGACAAGTCCGGGCGCGGTCGAGGAAGCCACACGCAGAATTACCCATATAGAATACGAGATGAAAATCCTTGAGAAGGAATCCCTTATGGGAGCTGACCACGGGGCAAGAATTGAAGCGCTCAACAAGGAAAAGGATGAAACCGCCAAAAGGCTGGATGCGCTTGACAAGAAGTGGAAAGCAGAACTGGAACTTGCGAACAGGATAATTGAAACCATGGGCTCGATAAAGGAACTCCATGAGGCTGACCCGAAAAGCAAGGATATTGCAAAGAAGCAGAAGGAGCTGAAAGATCTTGAAAAACAACTTGCAAAGGTCCAGGCGGGAGACGCGCTGATTCAGGTTGCGGTTGATTCCCAGACCATTTCCGAGGTCATTTCCGGCTGGACAGGCATACCTGTCGGCAAGATGATGACAGACGAAATTGATACTGTCCTGAAAATGCCCGCACTGCTTGGCGAACGAATTATCGGACAGGATCATGCCCTGTCTGCAATCGGGCAGATGATACAGACAGCCCATGCCGGTATCGAAGATCCGTCGAAACCGACAGCGGTATTCATGTTCGTGGGGCCATCCGGCGTCGGAAAGACCGAGACGGCCCTGGCGCTTTCCGAGCTTCTCTACGGCGGCGAGGACAATGTCATAACGATCAACATGAGCGAATACCAGGAGGCTCATACGGTGTCTTCGCTGAAAGGTTCGCCTCCGGGTTATGTAGGCTACGGCGAGGGCGGCGTGCTGACAGAGGCTGTTCGCAGGAGGCCCTACAGCGTTGTCCTGCTCGATGAAGTTGAAAAGGCGCACCCGGATGTTATGGAGATGTTCTATCAGGTATTCGACAAGGGGCAGATGGAAGACGGGGAGGGGCGCCTCATCGACTTCAAGAATACGGTTATCATCCTGACGTCTAACATCGGCACAGATCTCATCATGAAAGTGAGCCAGGATGAGGAGACCAAACCCGAACCGGCGGCTCTGGCCGAGATGATAAGACCTGAACTGCTCAAGCACTTCAAACCCGCTTTCCTGGGCCGCATGAAGATTGTTCCGTATTATCCGATCAACGATAAGATGATGAAGGAAATCGTCAGGCTCAAGCTTAACAAGGTGGCGAAGAGACTTAAGCAGAACCGCAAGGTCGATTTTGTTTTCGGCGACGAGATAATCGATGCCATTGCCAGCCGCTGCACCGAAGTGGACAGCGGGGCAAGAAATGCAGACCATATCCTTACCAACACGCTGCTGCCTGAAATCTCTAAGGAGATACTTGCCCGCATGGCCGCAGGTGAACAGATAAAAGAGGTCAAGGTAAAGATGGAAGGTGAAGGCTTTGGGTTCATGATCAAGTAAGAAGAATCTGTAAAAATGACGCCGGTGATCCTCGGGGCTTACTTTTCAAGCCTTGAGGATAATCGCTTCAGCTTGCTTCAATGAGTAAAAACTATTTTTTATCGCCAATTGTGAAATTTCCGAGATGGCATAAGCAAGTAAAAAGAAATCCCTGGAATGGAATATCTTTTCCTTTACCGACCAGGATTATGTATTTAAAGGCTATTACCCCGCGACTGTATGCTTGACAGGAAAGTCATGATTACATGTTGTTTTCACACAATAATTCAAAACAGTTCATAAATCTTATTCTTACCTGAGCGTCTGGTGTTTCATATAGTCGAATATGGCATTTTATTTGCAAATAAAAGAGAATATAATTAGATTCTATTGCTACATTTTATTTCTTGTTTTGTGACGTTGGAGAAAATTACCAATAAAGGAGTTGTGGATGAACCAGTACAAAAAGAGCGACAGAACTATCTGTAAAACGGGACGGGGGGGCTTGGCAATCTTTGGTATCATACTCATGGTCATATGCATACCTGTGATAGTCCGGGCTGCTCTGATTCAGAACGTGAAACCCAGTGCCGAGTCTGCAACGGGCAATAAATCGGAACTTGTCGATTTCGCCCATACCACCGATGTCCACATAATGGATGAGGGCAATCCTCTCAGGGCTGAAGAGCTGAAAGTGCTTTTCGGCGAGAATCCCGCCTTGTATCCCGATCTCGGGTGGCTGCTTTTAAATCTTATTCCGCCTGCGCACCGGAATATAGGAAGCTACACCCCGCTGATCTGGCAGGCGATTATTCAATCCGTCAATGATGCCAATATGTCGGATCCAATGGACTTCCTGATCTCAACTGGAGACCATACGGACACGAGCGTTCAGGATGAGCTCGAACTATTCGTCGCCATAGCGGATGGAACGGTCCTGCCCTCCTTCAAACCACATACGAACCATGCAGGACTTTCCACAAAGATTCCGCAGGGCGGTGAAGGTCTCGTTATGCCCTGGTATGCCGCGGTCGGGAACCATGATAGCGAATATCAGGGTACGTTCAATACCCTTGGCGTAGTCAGTGTGCTTATCCGGGGGCTGGCCTACGTGCCGGAGAAAAATTACTATATCTCGAATCAGGACTACCTGGCCGATGTCCTGCGAATAGAATCAGGCCACGGGCTCAGCGAGCTTACGACCGGGGGTTACTACAGCTTCGATCCAACTCCTTATGTTCATTGCATCGTACTGAATACGGCCGATTTCAACCCGGATATAAACCTGCCGCTGGAGACGCTCTCTCAAGGTGTGCTTCATAAGGATCAGTTTGCCTGGATGAAGACCGAAATTGAGAAGAATCAGGACAAGCTGTGCATACTGTTCGCACACCATGGACCCAATGCTTTCTCCCCATTTGTAAAGGACAATAACAAAAATTATATTAGCACCCAGAAGCTTAAAAATGCGCTGATGTCCTATGATAATGTCATTGCATTTGTGGACGGGCATACACATGTGAATAAGATAGTAGCGGAAACTGCCGGGAACGGTAAAGGATACTGGGACATCAATACATGCGGAGTCGCCGACTGGCCTCAGGAGTGGCGGAGGATTACGGTCAGAGACAACGGCGACGGCACCGGCACCATCGTATGTACGATGCATACATACAGCCCGGAAATTCTGACCCAGGAGAAGTATCAGATGACGGATCCCGTTACAAAACAACTTCTGCCTGTGGTGTATGACATAGGGGTGCCTATCAGGACGGTTTCCGAGGAAGAAAATGACGTTTCAGCCGCAGGCGGGGTACAGGACCGTGATGTGAACCTGGCTTTTGCCATTCCGGTAAATGTGAAGGCGACCATCATAGCAAATTCCAACCCGGTGGAACCTGAATCCAATGGTCAGAATTCATCCCAGGCTCAGGCAAATGCGGACGACTCCGGTGGAGGCAGCAGCGGCGGGTGTTTCATCGCTACTGCAGGAATTTAATTCAGGAACAATTGCAGGGGCTGGCTCGGCATATCCAGAACTGGCCCCTGCTCTAATACACCAAACCCTAAAGCATCACTCTCCATTCCAGCCTGCCAGTCTGGCGAACATCCACCAAGCGGCATAGGCCTTCTGGTTTGCGTTTAGCGGCTGGGAATGGGCCGAACCGCAGTAGTACCATTCGATTCCCTCGGTATGAGATTTCTGCCAGTCCA
>DATCTV010000033.1 GCA_036567785.1 Desulfomonilia bacterium
TCTTCTTTGAATCGCCCCCACAGGTATTCACATTTTGCATTGTCATGACACCTACCACCTGCACTGTTCATACTTTGAATTATTCCATATCTTTCTATCGCTTGACGATACTCCCCACTGGTATACTGGCTTCCTCTGTCAGAATGGATAATCGCTCCTCTTAATCCAGGATAAGCTATAATTGCACTTTTTTAAGTCTCTGCACATAATCCTGTTTTCATGTTGTGTTCCATTGAAATCCCTAAAATTGCATTATCAAAGCAATCTTCAATTGCTGATATATAAAGCTTCCCATCGGCAGTCTGAATTTCCGTAATATCAGTCCCGGCTTTTTCAAGCGGTCTTTCCGCTGTGAAATCTCTTTTGATCTTGTAGTCCGACTTCATGGCTTCCCTGTCTGCTTTTGTTATCCCGTTGGGCTTGTGCTTAGGGGTGTGCACTATACCCAAACGTTCCATTATCATATACACTGTCCGTTCGCAAGGAATATGTGGAAATTCGCCTTCTACGGTTTCTTTCTTTATTTCTAAGGCTTTATGCATCCGATATCGCCCATATGTATCATTACACTCGTCTTCATCTATTATTTCGTAAATTTCGGCCGCCAGAGCTTCGTATTTCCAAGGCTTCTTCTGTGCTTCAAGGTGATTATAGAAGCCTTGTCGAGAACCCTTCAATATCCTGCAATAAAACGCAATATCGCCTGTCAGTTTACCATTTTCGGTCTTTATTGCGATGAGCTTCATTCGCTCTTCTTTGCCAACCTCTGACGGCTCGCTGCGAAAAAAGCGGAAGCCTCTTCCAAAAAGTCATTTTCTTTCTTCAATCGTGCATTGTCCTTCACCAAAGCCTTAATATCTGCCCGCAACTTCTGAATTTCCATTGCTTGAGTCATTGCAGAATCTGGAGTTTGAGTGCCTGCACCAGTATCCAAATCACCTATTTCTGCATGCTTTACCCACTGGAATAAAGTAGTCTTGGGCACACCTAATTCTATAGCCGCCTTTGTGATTCCTATCTCTTTTACAAGTTTTACAGATTCCGCCTTGTAATCTTTTGTATACTGTCTTGTAGTTCTTTTTTCATTTCCTGACATGATTGCCCCCCGTTTTTTCTTGCTTTTAGACTATTTGTTCGAGGCCTTCGTGTCAAGTATTATTATACAACATCATCATTGAACCAACCATTTCTAGGTATGACAATTCTTTGGCACATCGAAATGGAAAAAGATAAAATTGAGGAAATTTTTTCTGCTTGAAGTCAAATTGTGCTACTTTCAAAGGCATCCAACAAACCCCATGGGCAAAAATACCAAAAATTCATATTTTTATAGTTTAAATGTGAATTTTAGAGAATTTAAAAGTAATTTTCAGATAAACTATGTTAACTTGTTCTGTAAATGTTTTTCCTTTTTGAAAATTTTGCTAATAAATGATATTGTTAGACATACAAAAACTAGTTTATTGTAAAATATGACGTAAAGGAGGGGGAGTAGTATCAAGTTTTATAATTGCAGAAGATAGTTTTTACAGTTTTATTACATTCTAACTTATGATATGGAGGATAATAATATGTCAAAATTAAGGCTACGTATAGTAACATGTTTAATGGGTTTAGTCGTTCTTGCAAACTCAGTACCAACTTTTGCAGCAAGTACCACTTCAGGGCAGTCTTCTGGAGGATCAGCAGGATATGCCAATTGTAACGGCAGTATAACCGTCCAGCAAGGTGGATTTTGGAGCAATGACTCAGCTACAGCCTATACAAGTGCAGATGCGACTGGTACATACGGAGTTGCAGCCGTCGTTTGGTATAACGATGGGTCAAGCGAAAAGACCCAATATGCTGACAAAATTGTCAATAATTCTACAGGGCAGATTTCTGTAACTAGTGAGGCTCCAAACGACTATGGTAATAAAGGTACAGGTGGACACACCTACTCTTCATCAATTCGCGGATCTTGGTCAGGGAGCACTTCACAATACTTCTAACCATGTAATGATCATCGGAGCATGGAATATTCGTGCTCCGGTCATTGTTGTATACAGAAAACCACCTGCTATGCAGGTGGTTCCAAAAAGCTTTCAGCTATGAGTAGAAAAAACTACCTCTGTTTGATAAGATAGTGCAGGTTTAGCCAGCCGCACTAAATATGAAGGAGGTAGTAATCCAAATGGATACAGAAAGTTTATCACATACACAATGGAATTGTAAATACCACATAGTTTTTGCACCAAAATATAGAACACAGGTTATATATAGAAAAATAAAAATTGATATAGGAAAAATTTTGAGAAAGCTGTGTGAATATAAGAAAGTAGAAATAATTGAGGCCAATGCATGTCCAGACCACATACATATGTTAGTGTCTATACCGCCTAAAATGAGCGTATCAAGCTTTATGAGATACCTAAAAGGCAAAAGTTTGCTAATGATATTCGACAGGTACGCAAATTTAAAGTATAAATATGGTAATAGGCACTTTTGGTGTAGATGATATTATGTGGATACAGTAGGCAGAAATAAAAAGGCAATAGAAGAATATATTAGAAAGCAATTACAAGAAGATATAGCATATGATCAGATTAGTTTGAAAGAATATATGGACCCGTTTACGGGTGAGCCAGGAGTCAAGAACAAAAAGAATAATCCCTTTAGGGATTGTTTGAGGAAAAGTGCTGCTGGCAGACTATTCAATGAGCCTTGAGGCTCTGCTTAGCACCATGCCCTTATAGGGCTAGAGCAAATCACCTGCTTAGCGGGTGGGCATGATTTTTGGAGTCATGCTAGCATAACTTGGAGGTGAAAGTCCCACTATGGAGGCTGGTAGTTGCCAACTATTAGAAAATTGCAAGGGAGTCCTCCATGTTGCTCCCTAGAATCCCGTGAGTAATAATTAACCTGAAATAGTTACCATGACGAAGCCTAGCCAACAATCATGTGACGAGTATTGTATGATATATAGCAATATGTTATATGTGTACTTCAAATCAATGTCATGTGATTTTGGGATTAATTATCCTGTTCACTTTATTTGGGGCTATACTCTTCCTTCTACCTATCTCTGAAGTTTGTACTTTTGAAGCAAGGAAAACTTGAAGGAATACCAGAAAAAGCACTGAGTGAACCAAGATTATTTTTTGTATTATTAGACAACAAACACTCGGTTTTGACATTCTTATTGTTGTTATAGGGGTGATAACAAAATGAAATCTAGAACATTTAATCTTTTGGTGATTATAATAATTTTAATGTTTTTAACAAGTTGTGTCCATGAAGAAGTATTGGAATTAAATGAGTATAAAAATAAGTACAATTATGGACTTCAAGTATTTGACATGTCCATGAAAATGCTCCCTAATGCCATTGATAAGTTTTCAAAAAATAAGGACCGAATTATCAAGTTCTATAACTTGACAGATTATAAAACTGATTATACCTTTCTTGTGACATTAAACGGATATATGTGTCCTATTAAGGTTAACAACAAAGAAGTTGGAGTCTATTATAATGGCAGCACTGAAGCAAATTCTGTTACTGAGATGGAAGTCAATATTCAGTTGGATGAAGAACAGCTTCTTCCTGAAAAAAATTTTCTTGTCTTCACAGTTATTACAGAGAATCAGATCGTTACTGGTCAGGAGGATAACATGTTTTTTAACAAGGTATCCTTTGCTCATCAATTGATTGTTCCAGACACTATTCAGGTCGAAACTAATACATTTACCACCAATGAAACTGATTATTGCTATAAGAGTGAAGAGATTAATGAGAGGTATAGCAATCATCAGTTTGCCACATTACAAGGAATAGAAACAAAGAGATACGAGATGATAATTGATAGGAGTATTCAGTTTAACTATGATAAACGCAAAGAATTTAGAATAGAAGCGGTTGGAGATAAAGGAGTGTACTCTCTTCTTATATTCTGCAACAACAAACCTATCTATCTTTCAAAAGATAAATACAATTACGTATTCACATTGAGTGGAGAAAACATGCTTTCAAAAGAAATAGAATTAACAGGTGAAGATACCGAAGGAACTTTATATGCCTTAATATTTCCTTTGGAAAGTGATAATTACATGCCGTTTCTTACCAATAAATCTAAATTTGAACTGATTAGAGAGGAAAAATAAATGCTAGAGATAAAAAACTTAACAAAAAAATACCGAGATAATCATGTTATAGTAAACTTGTCTACCATATTTGATATTGGAATAACATCAATACTGGGTGCAAACGGGATTGGTAAATCAACTTTGCTTAATATTATTGCCACTTCTCTTGATTATGATAATGGTCAGATATTATACAATAATAATGATATAAATATATCAATATCCGAATACCGTAAATCTTTGGGATTTGTACCTCAATCTCCTCCATATTATCCGTTCTATACCGGATATGAGTTTCTTGAATACATATGCCTATTAAAACAAATACCAGTTAAACATATTCAAAGTGAAATAGAGAGAGTTATAAGCATCGTTAGAATGACCGAATATGCAAAGAAGAAAATAAAAGCTTATTCAGGAGGTATGAAGCAACGAATTTCTATAGCCCAGGCATTACTAGGCAACCCAGAGATTCTCATTCTTGATGAGCCAACAGTGGGACTTGATCCGAAAGAGCGAATGCTCTTCTTAGAATATATAAAAGAAGTTTCTAGTACTAAAGTAATATTATTCTCAACTCATGTCGTTTCCGATGTTGAGGATATATCAAACAAAATACTGTTATTAAAAGACCGCTCGATAATTTATGAGGGCACTGTTCCAGAAATAATTGAAGAGCATAATAAAAAGTTTCCAAAGGTGAATAACCTATCAGAGGTCTTTCTCAACATATATGACTGAGGTGAATGTATATGAACATATTGTTAGTACGTTATTATTTCATAGATTTATTCAATAAATTCAAGTATATATTCGCTGGGGTTATAATAATTTCAGCACTAATAATCGCACTACAATACTCACCCGCTAGAGAATTTGGAGAGGCATATACTCGATTAAGTGAACAATTTTCAGGTCCCTTTACAAATGAAAAATACAGGGATATAGAAGAATTAATTAGTAAATACAACAAAATGAACTCCATAGCTTATGATGATTTAGACAGCAGGTGGATGAAAAAATTTTATGAACATGAGGAAAATTATTCGGATTCCATTGAGGATTCAGAATTATGGGAAGAATCGCAAAAATTTTTAAAACAAAAGGGTGATTATGGCAACACAGTATATTATGATATGTTGATACTTTCAACTCTAATTAACTCTTATCGTGAATTGGGTCAGATAGAAGAGAGAAAAATACAAGCACGTGAAAGTATTAGGCGAAATATAGGTAAGCGTCAAAACGATAGTGTATTGACATAATAAAATAGAGCCCAGTTTATTCAGGCTCTATTTTAAATATTATTTTTCTTGGATTTGCATGTTTCAGGTATCTTATCAGACCACGGCAGCAAATCCTGCAAGAAATCCCTGCTTGTTCCCATGTAATGTTTAGGAATGGTTTCAAAAACATATACAAGATATTCATATGGTTTTAATCCATTGGCTTTTGCCGTTTCAGTAATGCTATATATTATTGCACTAGCTTTTGCTCCGTTTGGAGTATTGCAGAATTCCCAGTTTTTTCTTCCTGTTGCAAAAATTCGGATAGACCTTTCAACAGCGTTATTATCAATAGATATGCTTCCATCCAGCAAATAGTTCATAAGGTATTGTTGCTGCTTTAAAGAATAGTTAATTGCCTTGCCAATTAGAGAGCCGGAATCAATAGCTCCGGACATAGATTTTAGCCATTGAAAATAAGCATCAAGAACAGGTTTGCTTTGATTAAGCCGTCCTTCATACCTTTCCTCCGTAGATTTATCTTTTAATATGGCTTCAATCTTATATAATAGAGCAATACGTTTAATGGCTTCATCAGCTATAGTTCCTTTTCGTTCTTTTTCAGGAACACTTTTCAAACATTCATCATATCGACGCCTTGCATGTGCGAAACATCCCGATACAACTATGTTTTCAGGCAGTTTATGATAAACATCATAGCCATCTGCGATCAGATATCCAGAGTATCCTTCCAAATATTGCTTGGGATGATAGCCACCTCGGGTAGTTTCGTAATTGAATAATATAATCGGCGGTCCGTTACATAGTTCCCCAGAACGATACACCCACATCCAACTATCTGTGGTTGCTTTACGGCCGTCCTCATGTAATACTTGAACTTTTGTTTCATCTGAATGGATTGTTTTATACGAAAGAAGCTGTTTTTTCATCTCATCATATAAAAGGGATAAATATTCTTCGCTGCAACGTATCATCCAGTTAGCCATTGTCTGTCTGGATAAATTTACACCATAGCGTTGAAATTCACTTTCATGCCGTGCCAGAGGCATAGAGTTTACATACTTTCCGTTCATTATAGCAGCAACTATCGAAGGAGTAGCTATACTACCACGAAGTAACGATTGTTCTTTAGGAGCACGTATGATATTGTCGCATTTGCTATCCGCACAGCCATATACATATACCTCATGTTCCTCCCTTTCAAAGTGTGCTGGAACAAACCTGAGATAACTGGTTTTTTCTGTTTTAATAACTTTAAGTAATTTACCGCATTCACTGCAGATTCTTTCTTCATCAGAAAGTTTATGTTCAATATGTATAACAGGAAAATCGGCAAGGTCGGTTTCACGCTTGCCTTTTTGCTTTTTACGTTTAAAAGGCTTAGGAACAACTACCTCGTATTCAGGTTCAGCAATGTTGGCATTCGAAATAGCTTCTACTTCATTAAAACAAAGAGATACCTGTTCGTAACCTTCCGGATATTTGTCTTTTTCGCTTGAAGAACCGAAACGACGGTGGTTATACAGACTTATTTGTTGTATAAGACTATCCATCTTGGTACTAATTTCTTTATTCTGTTCCATAAGGAGCTTGCATATGGAAATAAGTTGTTCTTTAGAACAATCATTCAATTGTTGGTCTGTTAAGATGTTATCGTTTAATGTTTTCATATGTATATTATACCATATTTAGTGCGAAAAATCCAGCATTCATTTCGTTAAAACCTTGATAATTCAACGTTTCGCAGAATTTTTACTAAATTACAATGCCTGGATGACGTTCCTTAAACGCACTGCTTTGCTCAATGGATAATCCTTCGAGTAACCATCGAAGTTCTTTAATAGATACTTGCTTTACATCAGATGCAGTCATGGGCCATCGAAAATTTCCTTTATCCAGTCGCTTCATTAAAAGCCATAGACCTGTCCCATCCCACTGAATTATTTTTATAAGGTTATGATTTCTATTACAAAATACAAACAGACACTTTGAATATGGATCCAGTTTAAATCGAAGTTTCACAATAGCAGCAAGACCATTAATGCTTTTACGCAGATCAGTGGCACCACATGCAAGATATACTTGAGTTCCAGCACCAAAATCAAGCATACACTTCAAGTGCCTTCAATACTTTGCGAATGGTATCTACATGACAGTTATCAGGTACATCTATTTCTATTTTTCCAAGTCGTATTACTATTGGAACTGAAGTGTTAATTATAATATCTTGTGTAGTTACTGGCACAAATTCATTCGGTGCATCGCTTGATGTTATGGTTTCCTTATTAAATCTTCTTATCCAATAGTAGAGTGTCTTAATTGATACATTATTTTTATTGCACCACTCTTGTGCTTTGAGTTTGCTGGAACGATAATCAGCTATTCTTTCCTTCCAAATATCGTGTTTTATATTACTTGACATCAATACCTCCCAGAACTATTATTTTAAGGTATTATCTCAATAAATTACTCTTCACTCAAGATACAGTCGGTTTGACACTTACAAACATCCTGTCTCTGCCTGGGTTAAGACCAGAAAGCTGAATGAATATTTTATTTAGAAGAGGAGAAACGAAAATGAATAAAGAAGAAGTCAAAATACTTTTAAAGAAGTTTGGCCTATCAAAAAATGCAGCAGAATACTATTCCAATTTTGAAGTGAATGATAAGAGAATCGGGCATGGTTAGCAGCATTTCGCTTTGTCAGGCCATTAAATAATAGTCTTGAATTTTATAAAACTGAATATGGTAATGTGCTGAAGCACAGAATCGAACAAGGTTTAGATATTTCTGAAGCAGAAACAGAACTTATAAATAAAGGAGCATCTCCAGAATTATTAGGGAAATTTGCATATGAAATAGCATTAACGGCATTAAATGAAGTTTTATATCGTTTATCAGACCCTGCGGGATCCGATTATGATTTGGAAAATGAAGGAGAAGGTTTACCATCTTGGACTTTAATGGAAACAAATGCAAATTATGAGGTAACAGGAAGACATGTAACCGAACTTCATAACTTAATTCCATTTTCAAATTTATAATATGGTAATAACGAAAATAATCTAGTAATTTTTGCAGGACTTAGACACTATGCCCCCACAAAAGGCTTAATGCACGCAAATACAAGTTGACATATACGCCACATATAGGAGATATTAGAATGAATTCTATTCACAATATAAAGAACATTAATAAAGAGAGGTTAATTTCAATTATCCAAAATTTTGATCGCTCAAAAATCCAATCCATTTTCATTTGGACAATGCAGGAATATCAACAAACAGTGTCCCTATACAGTATACAAAAAGACAACCATATTAGTGAGATAGATGCATTTGTACCACTATGGTTAGCAAGTGTGATTGATTACGAAAACTGGTGGCAATTAAACAAATGCATGGATGAAAATACAGCTTCAGATTTATACGAGTATCAGCTAAAAAAATATATTGAAGACATTGATTTTGTGATTCAAGAACCGTGCTTTATTTCTCAATATTCTAAAGGACAAATTGATGAAAAGTCAGGATATGTAAAAAAATTCAGACCCAAATTTCCTTTTAGAAGTGATGATCTAGATGTTGCCTCAACATTAGATAATGGAATATACTTGAATTACAAATTCATTAATGAAGAGACTTTTAGTTTTAAGGAAGTAAAAGTGGTTTCAGGTTATCAACTACGTTTTGATAAATCATATGCAGGGTATAGAGATTTGTTTTTTGAAAGTGAGAAAGAATACTTCTATTTTACTGAGTAACTTCTGGTTTGCTACATGATCTTGTCCATGAGTACACGTTAGAATGGTTTTACCCCAACCTGATAATTATATATTAATCAAAAAGGAGATACCTGCAATGTGCATTGATTGTAGCAAAATGGAACAACTTGTTGCTGAGAATCAAATAAATTTGAATGTAGTTCAACAGTTATTAAGAGAGAATACAATAGAATTACATGCTGGAAATTGTTTGCCAGAGGAGATTGAGATGTATTTGGATAAAGGGAATCACTACACAATAAATACATATTATCAATGCAAAGTATGTAAAAAGTATTATTATATTGGATTTTGCTTATATGGGAGCCCAATTATAAAAGAAATTGATAAAATTGAGGTTGACCAAGGAATATCGCGACTAGAATGGGGATTTGTTGGTGTTCATTTTACAAATCACAAATAAAGGCTGTATTAGGCTTAGATTTTGAAGATAATTTAAATCTGAACTATTGATTTAAGAAGCGGATATCTTATCTATTGCTGGGTTTCTATGGCTTTTATTTTAAGAAACAAGTTTATTTATGAATCACGGGGTGCTCAGCAAACCTTTTCAGGGACATAGAAGGTATATAACCCTCGAATGTTTGGTGTGTGCACGTTTACAAAACTTGACGTAGCTGCAAGCACACATTATTCGCGGCAAAGTTGATGAAAGATTAATTAAATAATAAATTATAGCGATAAAATAAGGATGAAAAAATATGTCTTGTCTAGGAGTGCTCTTTGCAATTGAACAATCAGAATCCCAAAAGCTGAAAAAGTTAAAAGCAGAAGATGATTTAATATTTTTTGTTTATAAAAGGTTATAAATTTATTATTATGGAGAGTGAAAAATGGACTATAGAAGATTTCTTTCCCCAATATCAAGCGATAAGAACTTAGAGGTTGTCCCTGAAGTTATTAAACAAAAGATTAATGATTTAGAAAAGGAATTTAATATAAAACTTCCTCCCGCATATATTGAAATGATACTATCTTGTGACGGTGGAAGAATTAAAGATACATATGCATTATTCAAGAATGATAAGGGAAAAACATGTCACACCTATATTGATATTATGTATGGAGTTAATAGAGATTTTTGGAGCATTCAAAGAGCATTTAAACAAAACTGGGAATTACTCCTTGACAATGGTTTCTATGAATTTGTATATGATCTTATGTTTTATATTTTTAAATCAGGACAATTTGATAAATTCAGAGAAGAAGGTATAATACCAGAATACTTTGATAGTGAGGAACCTGATGATGAACAAATTAACCAATTTTATCAAGAGTTCCATAATTATGCGAATAAGTTAGATGCTGCAATCAGAAAGATAGAGTATACGGACAATAGAAGTTTAAACGCACGGGTAGTTGGGTATTATGAAATGGTTAAATTCTTTAGGTTATCTTTTGAATTTGCATCAGATGATGGACATGGTGCTTATTATTTCTTTTATGGAGATAAAAATGATTCGGAACCAAGCGTATGGTATGCTTATGATCTGGATTATTGGTATAAAATATCACCAAACTTTGAAGAATTTATCAAATCACTTGTTGTAAATAGAAAAGATCTATGTTTTGGTGTAGATAAAATTGATGATAATGTTTGTTCCTTTATTAATAAATTGTTAACTTCTGTCTTCGGATTTGATAGTGCTTTAACCATAGAAATTCTTCTTGATAGCATTGCAAACAAAATGTTCGGTTACGAAATAACATTGTATGATAAGTACGCAATATCGGTATCACGAAATATGTACAAAGATGGTAGCGGTTATAGGGAGACTCATTATAAGAACTATGAGTTTATAATTGAGGTTGGAGTTAAATGTTATGACGATAGTGATCAGACCTTATTTAAGGAAGCATATGAGGACAAAATAATTTCGGTTTATAATGATTTTAAAAATATAAAGCTACTCTATACAGTAGGTTATCATAGCATGATAGATGAAATCATTAAAGCTGACGAATAATTTTAATCAATCCCTTTTCGTTCCAAATATTCCAATTAGTTAGGGGGCATTTTCCCTAAACTCTGCTATACCTTTACGCAAAATCCCTAATAATTACGCGTATTTGTTTGAATTACGCGTTAAGGTTCACCCCCCCTTGTGTCATTTCCTGCCTCCACAGCACAAAAAAACACACAGGTAAAATCACCCAAAACCCGCTACACCTCACTCACCAAGCCCTTTACGCTCTATCAACGCCACCGATTCAACATGCCTTGATGCGTCAAAAAAGATGCCGCTTGAACCTGGTGGGCCCTTGGCGGCAGGGTATTTTATTCTTTTTACCGGCTGAATTTTACCGTTTTATGATACTTAATTGTCTTCCCAGTTATATCATCACATGTAATATAAGTTCCTACTAAATTTCGTCCTTTTTGCCCAAATACAACTTTCACATTATCCGGCTGAACACTGGTTATAGGAACTATAATCTCTATCTCGTAATCTCCATCAGGAATGGAATTTGAGGATACATCACTACCATATTTGAATATTTCACTCTCGAATTTTCCATAATCTAATATTTGCGCTTTTGAGCTTGCTCTATATTTAATTTTTCTATTAATAAGTTCAATCATTAAATATGTATTTATTGGTAAATTAGTCGTACCTATAATCTGCACATATTTATTTTCTATATTTTTTGCCTCACATATAAAATACACTTCTAATTCTTTTCCTGCTTGAGGCGGCAAAATTTCCATTGTCTTTGGCAGTGGATATGCATTCCCCAGCGGAATTGCTTCTCCTTCGAAACTACAATCTTCACCATTAATAACAAAGCCAATATCCTTAAATCTTTTTATCGCTAATGCGTCAATTTCATTTAAACTCAAGTTAATATTTGTTGATTGATTTTGAACCAATGTAAAAGCTCTATTTATCTCAATTAGCGAACTCGCAAAGTTCTTTGCTGCATCTATGAACATCAATGCTTCAGCACGATCGATTGAATTTTTACTCTCATACTGATCCCAATTTTTCATCATATAGTTGTATACTTGATAGTCATCTTCATTAGGTTTGATAAAAATTCCACGCTTTGATTCTAATGTTACACTCTCTAAAATACATCTTTCAAAAACCCCTGTCCTAATTTCTATGTTAGAAATATCTTTACCAAATATTTCCCCCGATGAAGCTCCAGTTATGAAACTACAATCAAAGGAAATGTTAAGTGTAAAATAAAACTCATCCCGTATATCACTTATTGTAATTCTCCCAATTTCTTTATCATTATACGCACCAACAATTTCTGCACTACCATCTAATTCAACTAAATAGTGCACCCTTGTTTTTACATCAACAGAAACACTTTTTACGATTAATGTTAAATTATTTATTTCTTTAATGCAATTAATTTCCTCAACAAATGGCAGCAAATATACATGTTCTTCAGAATTCATCCAATCAAGCATTTTCTGCTTAATATCTTCCTGGCTATTCCTTACAGCTATATCAGCATAATCGTCTTTTTGCATTTCTGCTAAACTTAATACTGTATCAACATG
Source organism: Desulfomonilia bacterium (assembly GCA_036567785.1). NCBI lineage: Bacteria > Pseudomonadati > Thermodesulfobacteriota > Desulfomonilia > Desulfomonilia bacterium. The sequence continues at coordinate 12,670 of DATCTV010000033.1, forward strand.
CAAAATCTCACCTATGTACTCTACAAATTTATCATCTGTTAAAATACAAATCTGATTTCCGTTTGATCGTTCCTCATACTCTTTCAATAATTCTTCACGGGGAGCCGTTGCTCTTTCATCTTTTTCCAAGAACCAATCCTCTTTTGTATCTGCAGTGACAAAAACTATCGGCTTTCCTTTTTTCTTACCAAAAGATATAATCTCATACCATAAAACCAAGTCTCCAAAAATGTCTACTCCGTCTTTAGTCGATTTTGAATTATTACGTGGATCATCCATATATCCTGGTGGAATTTTATATCTATAACGAATATCACCATCTTTATATATCTCAAACAAAGTTGATGGAGCTAGCTCATCCATTTCACTATGATTACAAATCAACCTAAAGAAATCTTCAACTTCCTGTTTGTCCATAAAACCGTCATTCTCTTGCTTTATACAGCTTTCACCATATCTCTCTAAAGATTTTTTGAGTATTTCTAAATCAGAAATGGACTTGCTAGAAATTTCTTGACTTTGCGCAAATTTATATTTGATAAAAAATTGCATTTGCTTCATAACTGCACTACTGCAACTATTTATTGCATTTTTTATATCTGTTACAGTTTTTTTTGCATTACTAATACGCTGATTTTCTACTATTGGCAGATTTTTTTGAAATTCGTGTCTTACTTGTGATGGTACCCATATATTCTCCTGTATAAGTCTATAAATCAAAAGTAACTCCTGACTAGATTTTCTTGAATACCGAAGTAAATTCAAGTAAATATTTGTATCAAAAATATAAACAGGATCACTACTGTATAAACTTTTAAATGCATCCTTGCTGATAAAATTTCCCACGAATTATCTCCTTCTCAAACGAATTTAAGCAAAAAACTGCTTATCCAGACATTACATCGAACCGCGTTTTTAAAAATTCTATACAAAATGAATAATGTAAATTACTCAAATAGGCTCAAACGCTCATTAATGAAATTCGCTAATTGTAGTGGAGTGAATTTCATTCCATCTATGTAACCATCTGTATTGAATACACCATCTACATGTCCTGTATCCAATCTTATATACATGATTTTATTTATTTCTTTTTCCATAATCATCTCTCGTATAGCTCTAAATTCAAGTCCACACCATTTTTTATCTTGATATTTCTCACATAAGAAAACAACAATTAATTTTGATCGATTTCTATATATGTCTTGTAAAAGAGTGTCCAATGATGGCCTTGCAAGTTGACTAATAAAATTGTTGTCATAAAAAATACGATTTTTATCTAATATTTTCTCAAGTTCTCTTACTACTTGCTCAACTATGTCTCGTGATTCCCCTGCAAATGTAAATGAAACATCAAAGAATTGCTTTATGATGTCTACAGGTCGATTTGTTTTTACAGCTTTAAGGTTAATACCTATGGATTGTAATTCCTTAAACAAATTCACTTTCTTAATTGCCCAATGCGTTCTATTAAATTCCCAATTCTTTATATCTAATTCGAATTGAAATTTATGTAATTTTTCTTTTGAAAGCACTTCTACTTTTTCAAAGGTTATTTTAATACCAACTTGTCTCACGACAATATCTGTTATATAACCAATACTAGCATCTTTATCGTAATAATCTTCATAAGCAAAAATACATAGGGAGTTTTTTATCTCATTAATTTCGTCCTTCCCAAGCTTAACAAATTTATCAACAAGATCTTTTTCCGTATATTCCACTATACACCTATCTATATCAAATATTGTTGAATTTGAGTCCCAAGCATTTTCATCGCCTGAAATAAACAAATTGTATATTTCTTCACTCATCTACAATCGCTCCTTTGTTTTATTAATAGAAGGCAATGGAATAATTATAAAGCAATATCTTCAACCTAATGAAGCATTTAACTATTTTATTTGCCAAATAGCTTTTTTATAAAGCCTTTATTTTTCTCTTCCTTAAGCTCATTTTGAAGTTTATAAATACTATCTTGGTCTCTTTGATGTTGCTCAGTCAATTCAGAATTCTTTTGAAATACTTTATTCACTGTACGTAATTTATTCTCATTTATAATAAGCTCATTTTCCAGCTTTTCATATTTTTTATTTAAAATATGTAATGAAGTCTCATTGCTTCTAATTTGTTCTTCTTGAGCTTCAATAATATTTTTATTGTTTAATATTTGTTCTTGTAGTTTTTGTTTTTCCTTTTCAAAATTTGCCAAGATTTTATACCTCTCCTCCATGTTTGATCCCGCCTCAGGAAAAACATCATTTATATATTTTCCAATAACTTTATAATTGCTTTTTTCAACTTTTTTCCTAATTATCTGTTTATAATATTCATGCTGCTCTTCATTGCTAATATCTTCGGGCACTCTTTGATTATCATATATTTTAGCTTGAAATATTTGTATTCCATTTTCAGTTAAATCATTAATTTTAGATTTTTCAACTTTATGAGTAACAGCAATCTCCAAAGCTAATTTTCCATTCCATTTGTAATAATACAACAACGGTTCTGTTCTCTCTAGCTCAAGCATTATATCAATATAATACAAATTGTAAGGTGTTCTATAAAAATACTCCATTTTAGCATTTTTGATAAAGATCATAACTTGAGTACCGAATTCATCTAAAAGCAATCTATTAGCTTCAGAATATACTATTTCATAAAGTTTATGAGTCATTGTCATTTCACTACTAATACCAGCATGCGTAGAACCAGAATAATAGCTAAAATGTGCAGACTTACCATCTATACTTGATCGTTTGGGAAACACTTTTTCTGCATTTTTTAATTCAGGAGAGTCCCAAAAATCAATTATTTCATCTTTATTATTGATTCTGGAATTTTTCATCTTTAATGCTTTATACACACTTACAGATTTCATTCCAGAATTAGATTTATAATATGCATAAAATTTCTTTACCACATTATCCCTCTCATTGTTTACTATAATGAATACTCAATTTGCTTGTGATTTTTAGCTGTCTATTATATCTTATAATTACTTGCAGAAGCCTTAGGTTTTGCATCAATAATTATAAGATGCGCTGGCTTCTCTCCTCTAGCCTTTCTTTGTTCATAGTTATCTTCTACCTGCTTAACCCTATAAGAATCCTTACCATTATCCACTAATAAAAAAATCTTACTATCGGTTTCCTCAGATTTTGCATATTCTTCGATCTGCACTTCAAATCCATGTAATGTTTCACTATTGGATGTTAGTTTTATCTCAATAACGGTTTTATCAGTGCCTCTACTAATTTTAAAATCAACAGGTCCCCTCCCCGTATTTGATTCTGGACTAATATCTAATCCATTAGCTTTGCAGTAGTACCCTGTACATCCGTGTAATGTCCTCTGAACAATTTTTTCTGCATTTCTGCTATCCGCCGTCTCTAGCACTGAATATCCTTTCTGATTTTCTACCCATTGTTTATATACGTTCAAAATCTCTATTGCTGATTCATATGAATTCTTTTGAGAAGCCACCATGAAGCTTTTTGCATTAGTAACGTTATGAATAATTTTTTCAATCAGATAATCCAAATTTTTATATATATTATAGGGAGGAACAACAGTAGCATCATAGTCAGCTATAACCTGCCGTAATATCTCAGGTTTTTTAAATATAAACTCTTTAATATAATGTTTCTTACTACTAACAGTAAGTTTCTTCCACTCTTTTCCTACCAATTCATTAATTTCAGCTCTAATTGTCTCATTTTCAATACAAACTCTATCAATATCATCCCAATCCTTCGCAATAGGAAGTTCATGTAATATGTCAATTGGTAATAGTAAAAGTTCACAACCCTTATACGGATTAATAACAATTCCGTTCTTAAATTGAATATCCGGATAATTCTCTTTATTTATCCCTATTAATTCATAAACGTGCTTAGTGTATAAAACGATATCATCATATATTAATCTAGCAACCATATCACTAAGCCGATCCGGTCCAACGTTCTCTTCAAAAAGACTAGTTAGATGGAATATTTCAGGCTGTTCTGAACCACTTTTTATGATATCAAATGCATCTTTTATAATTTGCTCTCGTAATTTTTTTCCGAATCCAGCTCCATGCGTGCCTTTAGAAAATCCGAGATTTATTCCACTCACTTCCGAAAAATTAAATTTATTAATAGCAGTTCTATAACATTTATCTTGATTATTATTAGAAGCCTTAAGCAAGATACCAATACCTTTAAAATATTCATTGATTTTATTATATGATTCAGCAAACTCAGGAACTTTTGTAAGTTTGAGTCTCTTAATATTGATAAAATAGTTGCTGTCTTCATCTAATAGCGAATCAAATACTCCCAAGTCTTCTAACTTAGTCCCTAATTCGAACTCTTCCGACACAAATACTGACATGACCCACCCACTTTCTCTAATCCTATTTGAACTTAAATAAGCTCCATAATTCAATATAATACTGAGTACCATTCAAGCTTTATTTGCTACTCCATGACCTTCCAAATAGTTCATTGCCATTTGCAGATAGTTCTAATACTTTTGTCTCTTTCAATATTTTTTGACTTTCCAAACTATAAGCTGATTTTTTATCAAATGAAATAAAAATCTGTTTACCAGCATCCTTATATTTAAACAGTATTTTTTCTATAGCTTCATCGGATATCTGCTTTAGTACAACAGAATCATGAATTAAGATAGGCAATGCTGTCATCTCCAAAACGCTTAAATCATATACTACCATGCTCTTGTAAGAGGTACCTGTACCGGTATCATCAATAGTTTCAAAGGTATATTGATTTTTATCAAAAGAAATAATTGGTGGTTTCTTTTTCCCAGAATATATGTAGTCATTTATTGTCAACATTTTAGTGTTAATCGTATTCTGAAGTTGGTGCAGTTGTTCTAGCTTCATATTATCTCTTCTTAGTTTTGCATCATCTCTGGAAGTCGTGAGGCTATCCAATTTTAGGAATGCATTATTTTCATTCTCTAGCGTTTCCATTCTTTTTTGTAAATTTGAGTATTTTGCTAATATTGCCTTTGACAGATTAGGTATCTGAATAATTTCTTTTATATTCTTTTCGATTCCATCTACTTCAGCTTGAGAAATGGAAATAAGCCTGTTTAGTTCATCTTTCTTATCCTTTAATTCAGACTTTAAAACAGTTCTAATTTCTTGATGGAACTTTTCTACTTCCGAAATGCCTTTTATGTTTGCATTAGGAAAAAAACTTAATAAATCATCAAATTGTTCTGACTTTAAGTTGGCCGTTTCTTTGATATTATTATCTATAATTGTAAGTTGCGAATAATATCTACTTCTTTGCCTTTTAGCAAGTGATAAACGCTGCTTTAATTTCATTACCTCATCAGCTTTAACTGAATCCAGATCCAATAGGCCGTTATCCAAATCTTGAGAAATTCTTTCTTTTTCTTTACTTATTGCATCTATCTCTTTCAAATTCGCATTATATTGTCGTTTTCCAATAGATGCAACAAACTTGTATTTTTGCGCATTTTTTAAGGCACTTAGTTCAGATTCTTTTTGCTTTACTAATAATTCCAACTCAGAAATTACATTGTACATATCAAACAATTTTAGTAAAGCATTAATTGGTGCTCCGGCAGATTCATTATGAACAATGTCTAATGGACGTTTTTCATTAAGATTGTCCTTTCCATATATTCTGGCAAACCTACCAACAATATCTCTAAAGCTAATATCAGAAAGTGTTATGTCATACTTGACCTTTAAAAAATTACAGTAATCTGTAAGTGACATATTGGAGATAATATTATATTTATTATCACATTTACTTACATTCTCTAAATCATCAGTATTTCTTAAGAAATAATATCTCTCATTGTCAAAAATGAAACAGAATTTAATTATATGCTGTCCTACATTTCTTTGAATATCTGTAGATTTTAATATATAATCTTTTCCGCCAAACACAAAATCTATAATCATAAGAAATGTAGACTTTCCTATAGAATTGCTTCCTATATCATCACCTAAGACAGTATTTAAATTGGCACGAAATTCAATTCTTTTCTGTTTAAATTGCTCACAAATAATTTCAAATAGCATAGTAAACTCTCCTCATCTCATAACTATATTCTATTTTTCCTAATGCATATAAACATTCTACTGCCTCTAAAAATTCTGCAATATCCTCGAATTTGTTAATTACATTTATATATAGTTCATAAATAGTTAAATGCTTTTCTTGCTCTAACGCATTTAATATTATTGGGAATTTACTAATTATGCTTTCTCTATAACTAAATAGTTTATTTGGTAATTTCATGGAACACCTCACAACTCTGCACAAAATACGAAATTACTGCTTCGCAAGCTTCATTTGATGAGCCTATTGATTTGGACTTTAACCACTTTACCAAGGAATCAAATATTTCACTCTTACTAATCATTTCTTTTTCGCATTTTAAAAAGCTTGTCTTTATTTCTGATGCAACTAAATTAAAGTTTAATTGTCCAGCTTGATCCAAATTTTGAAATGTTTCTTTTATAAAATTGAAATAAATGCAGACATACGTCTCAATCTTGACTTTTAAAATCGCATATGTATTTTCAATTTTATTTGAAATCTTCAATGCTTGGTAATCCAGTTTCATTTCTTCCAAAGTATTTTGATCAATTTTGGAAAGTGCATTAATAACAATAATTATTTCTTGCTCCAAATCCTGGTGAGAAGTTACTATTTTAGTTTTAGACGCACTCAGCAACCCCTTCTTGATCGTGAGTAAATTCAAATACTCATCTTTAGTTTTATGATCATCATAATACCCATGGCAATCCTTGCATAATGCGATTTTATTTTCAAACTCTTCACAGTTAGCGCCAAGTCTTTCAAGTCCTTTAAGTTCCAGCACTTCATTAGGGGTAGGGCTGTTAGGATAGATATGTGCAATCTGATACTGTTTATTCATACGCTTTCCCTTTGCGGCTAGCATGTATTTACCACATAAAGGACACAAACCACCAACTTCCAGTAAATATGCGTTATCCATGTTATCTGTAATCGCAATACGTGCCATTAAATATGTATCTGTTGATTCTACTTTCCCCAATATAGACCCTCCTAACTAATATAAAAATATGTGATATCAACTTGTTACTGCTAACGGGTTCTTTTGTGTAATTAATAATTATCTTATTTCATGTATCTTTGCTGACCAGAAGAAGTCTTTTCTATTGGGGTCACCACATTATTTATTGAATTGATGTAATTTAGGAATAATGTACCTAGCAATAGCCGATCACTTCTTGATATTCTATTCCATTCATAACCCTTGAATAGATCTCTTAGCAAAAAGATTTCGCCAGGATTGACGCTAGATATTTCATATATTGCAGTTTCTAACAGTTCATTAACATTTGGCATTTATTAACCCCCATAAAGACAATAACAATATGAACAACATTGTTATTGCAATTGTATAACTTTGGGATATTTATTTCAACAAGAAACGCTCAAATTTACCAAATTTTATTAAATTTCTATTTATAATCTTAAGCTACCAACACTAAAACCCTCAGTATTAAACTGAGGATTTTAGTCTTAACAGCTTTTTTAGCAGGAACAGTAATGCTATAACTGTTCCTGCCTATATCTCACTCATAATAAGAAACTCTCTGTTTCATCACGATGCCGGATTTGAACTGTATTTCAATCGTATCTTCACTTATAACCTTGATACTCTGTAGCAGCCGCCGTACCAGATCATTGTCAAAGTCCCTCACCTCACAGGATGCTTTTTTCAGGCATGTATCCATGTCGTTGACCCTCTGCTGAAAATTCGCAGCCTGCTTTTGTTCCTTTATAATATCCAGCTTCTTTTGCTTAAGCTCTTTGATCTGCTCAGCAATTTTCTGATACTGCTCGTCAAAATCATCGGTAACCGAACCCTTTTTAGCATTTTCTTCAATCAGCGCCAGCATATCCCCTTGAAGTTTTGCGATCTGTTCATCATGCTCAGTGGGCACTTTTTTTGTGGAGTAACTTCCGATGACCTGAATCACATTTTCTCGGAAAGCACCTACAAAATCGCCCCTATTTTCGACGACACTGTTGATGGCAGTCATGACCGCTTCATTTAGAATTTCCTCTTTGAGAGTAGGGGAGTGCTGGCAGTGCTTGGTTCCATTCTTCAGGCGGTTTTCGCATCTCCATACGGCACTTTTCTGACCATTCTTCGACCAAACCTGTCTGCGGTAGGGCTGTCCGCATTCCCTGCAGATCATGATGTCGGAAAGAGCGTACTTGGAGCTGTACTTACTCTGCTCTTTCTTCGCCCTCCTGGTTGCCGCGGATTTGCATAAGCTCGCCCTTCTGGCCTTTTCCTCCTGCACCCGGTAATAAAGCTCTTTTGGAATAATGGCTTCATGATTATCCTGTACGTAATACTGCGGGACAATGCCCTGATTCTTTACCCGCTTTTTGGTGAGGAAGTCCACCGTATAGGTCTTTTGCAGAAGAGCATCACCCATATATTTTTCGTTGCTCAGCATATGGTCAATCACACTGGGGTGCCAGTCTGTCTTGCCGGTTACTGTGAATATACCTTCACTCTCCAAAATCTTGGCAATCTGGACATAGCTGCTTCCTTCAAGGAAGAGCCGGAAAATTCGCCTGACGATTTCGGCTTCCTCCGGCACGATGATCAGCTCACCGTTTTCATCCTTGGTGTAGCCCATAAACTTGTTATGGTTCACCGAGATGATTCCGTTTTCAAAGCGTCTGACCAGTCCCCATCGGGTGTTTTCACTCAGGTTCCGGCTTTCCTCCTGTGCCTGGCTGCTTAAGATGGTAATCAACAGCTCTCCGCCGCTCTCCATGGTGTTTATGCCTTCCTTTTCGAAGAAAATGGGGATATTCCTTTCCTTGAGCTTTCGGATATTTTGTAGGCTGTCTACCGTATTTCTGGCAAACCGGCTGACGGATTTGGTGATGACCATGTCGATTTTTCCTGCCATGCAGTCCCCGATCATGGCGTTAAAATCATCACGCTTTTTGGTGTTGGTCGCGGACTTACCATCGTCGGCATAGATACCGACCAGCTTCCAGTTTGGATTGCTTTTGATTTTTTCGGTGTAATAGGATATCTGGGCTTCATAGCTGCCTTCCTGCTGTTCCAGTGTTGTGCTGACGCGGCAGTATGCAGCTACCCGCAGAGCCTTGTACTGAACCTTAACACTCCGGTCGTATTCCGGTTGAGAAGGTATAAACGATATGTTTTTCTTTTTTGCAGTCGCTGTCTGCATAAAATCGCATCCTTTCTTTTTGTTCTTTAATGGGGAATCTCAACCTTCATGGAGAGACTGTTGATAAATTCAAAGGTCAGTTTGCCATCATGAACTATGACCTGACGAATAACCGTGCGAAACAACTCAGCATCAAATTGGGATAAGGTATTCCTGTTTAAAAATGACTGCTTCATTTTTTCAGTGTTGTACTCACGGTCATCTATCTGAGCCGTCCTATAAAAGGCTTTTGCCCTTTCAAAAATAAGAGCCGGAAGCTCATTGGACGAATACCGTCCTTCTGCCTCCAGCTCTTTTATTTTCTTGTCCAGTTTTACAAATTCAAAATCATTCACGACTGGTTCTTTTTTTGAGGTTCGATCAAGGCATTGCTTTCTTGCCAGAATTCGATTGGCTGCTAACTGGAAAGCCGATCCTATTTGTTCATCCGTAAGAAAGCTATTACAGCAGCAAACCTTATTTTTATCGATATATCTCTTGCATTTCCAGAAGGTCCGTTTTGTCGGTCTGTCACCATGCTCCACATATTTCCGATAAACATCACCGCATTCACCGCATCGCAGGATACCTGAAAAAACGGACTGTCGGCTCATGCTGTTATACTGCAGATTTCGTCCCAGCTTTTCACATTGCTCATTTCGACGTTTCTGTACCATGCTGAACAGTTCTTTGTCGATTAACTGCGGATAAAACTCATCGCCCTGATATTTCACATTATCCAGAATCCTACTTACCGTTCCGTGGTACCAGTATGGCTGATTGTTAGCATTCAGAAAACCTTCTGCTGACAGCTCCTTTGCAATGACCAGCAGGGAAGCACCTGTTGCATAATCCCGAAATATCCTTTTTACTGCATCAGCTTTGGGATCATCTATCTGAATTTTACCATCCACCAGCTTATAGCCGATGGGCATATGTCTCTGTGCCATATCAATCATTCTCCTTTCCGGTAACCTCTGTCAGCTCCAGCTTGTTAATCAGCCGGAAGGTAATCCGGTCACTTTGTATGATCACATTCTCGACAGCCTGTGAAAACAGTTCTTCGTTGTATTTCTCAATGATGCCAGGGTAATTTTTGATAATCCCCAAAAGAAGCTCCGTTCCGGTGATTTCCTGCTCAAAGCCGTTGCTGTCCAGCAGCTGGTTCCTTTTCTTTTTAGCCGCCGCAAGCTCAAGCGTAAGGGTATTCTGGCGCCCTATAAAAACAGCAGGGTCCATGTACCCCTTCGATATCAATCGGCTCAGGATATGTCCCTGCTCTGTCAATTCCATTATCTTGTTATTACAGTCCTCAATTTCCTGTTCCTGCTGCTCATCCATCCGAAGCTTTTTCAGGACATCCAGCAGAGGGAGAAGGATTTCTTCATAGTTGCTGATCAGCTTATTCCACATAAGGATGAACACCTGCTGGAGAACATCCTCGCGTACAGCCTTCTGACTACATTTTGTTTTATCCTCGATATGCTGGTGGCAGCACCATTGTATTTTCTCATAGGGCTGGTCGATGTAGATTTTCTGCCGACGGAAGGTACTGCCGCACTCGCCGCAAAGGATCTTTCCGCTGAAGCCATAGCGGCTCTGGCACTTTTTAGAATCAAGACCATGCTGTTTTCTGCGATATTCCATGATTTCCTTGACTGCCTCTGCCTGTTCGGGCGATATGATCGGTTCGTGATTGTCCTCAATAAAATACCGAGGCATCTGCCCTCTGTTGTGCTTCCGCTTAAAGGGAAGTACCTCGGTCGTATAAGTTTTCTGTAACAGCAGATTACCGGAATAAATAGGATTATGCAGAATTTCCTTGATTACACTGTCATTCCACTTTTCAGCGGTACGGATGGTAGGGAAGTGTTCGTCCGTCAGTTCCTTTGCAATCACATAGGTACCTTTCCCGTTTAAATAGTCCCGGAAAATCCGGCGTACTATAGTTGCTTCTTCCTCCTGAATGACCAACTCACCCTTCTCATCCTTAGTGTAGCCATAAGCAGGACAGCTTAAAATGAACGTCCCATCCTGAAAGCGTTTTACTGCCGCCCATTTGTTGTTGGTGGAGGTGTTCTCCGCTTCTCCCTGCGCGATGGAGCTTAAAATGGACAGCATCTGCTCACTTTTTTCCGACAGGCTGTTTATGTGCTCCTTTTCAAAATAGACGGCAATTCCAAGCTCCTTCAGCCTACGGATCGCTTGTATGCTGTCCACGGTGTTTCTTGCGAAGCGGGTAACGGATTTAGTAATGATCATGTCGATCCGCCCGTCCTCACAGTCCTTCATCATCCGTAGAAAGTCATCTCTCTTCTGCAGCTTTGTTCCGCTTCGCGCTTCATCGGCATAAATTCCGACAAACTCCCAATCTTCCTGTTTCTCGATGAAGGTTTTGTAATATTCCATCTGTACAGAGAAGGAATTATGCTGCTCGCGGGAATCAGTACTGACTCTGCAATAGGCACAAACCAGCTTTTTAGGCTGTAATTGTCTGATGACCTGCTGCTTAACAGGATTAATAATTTGTACATTCTTTGCCATAGAATTCTCTCCTTTCTTTTTGGTGGTTCTCCTGTTAGCAACACACATTACCACACCATTTTCAGGAAAGCTAGTGTTATTTCACATATACCTGAGAAAGTTCAGGTGTGAAGGTTTGACGGTTCAAATTATCAATTTTTTTATATTCATCCGTGGTGATTATTCCGTTTCGAAGCAGGATATTTAACAGCTTTATGGCAATTTTATACTGTACTTCATTGGCTTCCTGAGTTTTTGACATGCCAATGCCTCCTTCCTATCGCAGAAAGAGACTCAGTCTCTGCTGTTCCAGTCGGATTTCTCCTTCCAGAGGAGAATAAACCGTGATACCTAACTGCTTTAAATTCTGCAGGAGCTCTATTGTTTTCAGAGTATCCCGGCTTATCCGATCAAGCCTTTTCACCAGCAGGACATCTATTTTTCCATTTTCCGCAGCCTGCAGGGCCTCCAGAAGGCCAGAGTGATTCATCTTCAGACCGCTTCCGGTGTCCTGAGAGCTTCCGGTCACGATAAAGTCCATCTGTTCCGCATAATTATAGAGTTCTTCTTTCTGGCTTTTCAGACTGCCGTGCTCATCTTCTGGTGCGTCAATCCGGCAGTAAATCCATGCGCGTAGTTGTTCCTTCATAGGTAACCCTCCAATTCATAATAATTGTCAAAAGTGCCAGAGCTACAGCATGCGCAACTCGGTTTCTGTTACTCTCTGATCTTCCTCATACAAAAGCTTTTGAAATTCTTCCTCACTGGCTGCTACAATCTCGGTCGGTTCTTTTTCGCCCATCTGCAGGGGAAGAAGCTCTTTCAGTACTTCCTGCAGGAACGTCTGATCAGGACAACAGTTGATGAACTCTCCAAAGGTGTTCAAAATGAGCCTGTCCGCCAGATCTGTCAGAATCATATGGTCGGCATGCTCCTTGTGCAGCATAATGAAATTTGCAGTATTTGCCGGGGACTTCTCGAAATAAAACACTTGGCGTTCTCCATCGTAACCGTAGACATAACCGATGACCAGGTCTTTTTCCAACAATTCATTTAATGATTTTTTATTCATAGATGTAACCTCCTAATTTCAATGTTTAATCTCACAAGGACGCGGCAGGACGAGAGCGAAAAAAATTCAAATCCTGCCGCGTAGTTTCTAAGATCAAACGATCTTGCTTGTTCTTCATTTTATAGCTTCTATTCGGCACTGCTTCCCGAAGCCAGGGCGACAGCATAAACGGCTTGTAGTCAGCAAGCCTCATAGGAATTTCACCTCTCCCAGGTTCTCTGCGAGCCGCCCCCATTGCGATGTCTGTGGCTGGGCGGAAGTAGCATTATCACTGTCCGTTTCATGGCAAAGCAGTCCACCATGGACTGTTTTATGACCAGGCTTTACCGCTCGTCGCCTTCGATACCATCGGTTCGACGAATGTCTAAGGCGGCATATATGCCGCCTTACGCATCCGCAGGTAGTCTTAGCGTGCCCGTCAATGTCGCTGCCGCTCATCACGGCCGGACAGATCATGTATTTAAGCTGCCGGATATGAAATTTTCAAGGAGCAAAAGGGAGAATAGAAAAACCCCCTCACTTACTTCCACGTTGAGTGAGGGGGTTGCACGGAAAATTTTTTACTTTTCCATAAGTTTTTTTAATTTATAAAGAATTTTGACCTTTCTGTCATGGATGGTCATATAGGGAATGCCTGATTCTGCTGACAGCTGACGCTCACTTTTGCCGTTAAAAAACAGTTCAGCGATTATCTCCTGTTCTTCCGGTGTAAGCAGCTTGAGGTAGGTCAGCATTTTCTCAATCATCACGGCCTTCACAGCGGCGTCCTCAACGCCTTCAGCATCGGCGGCGAACTGCCTGTTTTCCTCCAGAAGCCGATCAAAGGAGTCTTCCCGGCTAGGGAGGTATGTAACGGTTCCTTTGGCGTAGTCAATCCGGTATCTCTCTATCTTCAGGTCGTATTGCTGGTAATCCATCTTTCGGTCGCTTTTTTCCAGCACCTCAATAATTTCATCGCTTAAATCGGGATATTTCTCCCGATAATTCGTCTTTTTATTAAAATTAGCCATAGGCTTGTCCTCCATTTCGTGATTTTTAAAATCCGGAAATGAAGAACAAGTGGAGGGGAACGGCATCCGACGCAGTTTCCCTTTTTACGACAAAAAAAGCCCACTTGGATACAATCCAAATGAGCTTTTTCTAATTTTACGATTTTGTATATCCTACTTATACGTTCTGACAGTTCTAATTGATGGCCGCATTTGCCCTCTGACCAAAACAGGCTATTTTTTAGCAGTTTACTGTTTACGATGCGGCATAAAATGAAGTCCGCTTCATCACGCCCGGCCGCTATTCAATAGCGGTCGCTGAATTTTTGTGGCATACTGAATAAGCATAAAAAGACCCTCCAAGCTTGTAAGCTTGGAGGGGTAGCGTTTAGGCATGGAAAAAGTCCCGCCAAACTCACGTTTTTTTTGTTGGCGGGTTCGCCTTGTCCTGTTTCGACTTCTATTTAAGCCGCATAAATACGGTCTTTTACATTAATACGTGCTAATAATTCCTGTTTATATGGTTCTGTCATATCGTTTCACCATCCAAGTAGGAACTGTAGACTGTTATTGGAGGTGAACTAATGAAACTTAATAACTTTGACAGGCTTGGCATTATCCTGAAGACTGCCCGAAAAGCCAAAGGTCTTGCACGGGAGCAGCTAGCTGAAATCATAAACATAACGCCTCGCTATCTGATGTCCATTGAAAACGAGAACAAGAAGCCAAGTTACGATGTCCTGTTCCGGCTTATCCGAGAGTTGGGCATATCTGCGGATACAATCTTTTATCCTGAAAATCAGCATGTCGATACCAAGGTTGAGCAACTCGTGCGATCATTATATCTGTGCGATGATCGGGAACTGAAGATTGCAACTGCAACAATACAAGCACTGCTAGACAATAAATAGCTACTGTCGAAATACAACCATTCTTAAAAAAAGATAAACCTGCCGCGAAATAATCGGGCAGGTTTCGTACAAATAATCACTCAAGCAACCAGGCTATCATAGTGTATTTCTACACACCTTAGACCCTATGGCTTTGCGTCCCTGTCTTTAGACAGGTTTGCCCTTAACACTATAATTCAGTTTTAATTTATAGCAACAACATATGTTGTTGCATAGTCATTTCCTATATTTACAGCATCCAAACATGATTTTATATGGCGCTTTTACGCCAGTAATAAAATTTCGACATTCAAACATATTTGGGCAATTTTATATCTTAACCGCTGATATCATTATTTTAAAAGAGATTTATCTAAGGAGCCAGCGAGTAAAGAAAACGTTTCGGATATAGCCATACGTTGTTCCTGTGGGATACTGGCAAAGGCTTCTATTTCCATTGATCTGAGTTCTTCAAGTATGCAGTTTGCATATTGCGCTCCTTCTTCTGTAAGCTTTACAATCTTATTTCTACGGTCTTTGGGATTCGATTCCCTAAAAATAAAGCCCTTTTTCTCAAGTCCAGAAAGAACTAATGAAACCGTTTGCTTGGGTAAAAGTAATTTATTCCCGATTTCGATCTGAGTACAATAAGGTGTACTTGTGTTTATTACATATAATACAAACACAGTTGTTTCATTCGTGTTGTGATTCTGCGCCCAAACACGATATACATCATTAACCCGAAACCAAAACTCATAATAAATATTAATTTGTTCTATTATTTTATCTTTCTCATTCATACAAATAATCCCTTCATGAATCATTGAATAACTCTGCAAATATTTATTGGCTAATTAATGAGCAACACCACCTAAGTTCAGGCCTACAACCCCTGCTACAATGAGAAGTATAGATACTACTTTTATTGCGTTGACATTTTCTTTAAAAAATAAAACTCCAATCACCGCTATAGCAACTATTCCAACTCCAGACCATATAGCATATGCTGCACTAACCGGTATTTTTTTTAATGCTAATGCTAAAGAACCGAAACATAGGATAAATGCTATGAACATCCCTGCACTTGGTAATAGCTTTGTAAGTCCATCAGACATTTTCATCAATGTTGTTCCAGCAAGCTCAAGTACGATAGCGACTGCTAAAAAAATCCATTCCATTATATACCTCCTAGTAATATTTATTTTCAATATTAGTCCATATCTGGACTAATATTAGTATAAGGTTTATTTTTTGATTTGTCAACAATAAGCATGCTTTCACGGATGGAACTCTGTAAAAGATTCTCCTATAATACTCTTTGTCTTTTCTCTGTAGTTAAATATT
This sequence comes from Desulfomonilia bacterium, assembly GCA_036567785.1. Classification (NCBI taxonomy): domain Bacteria; kingdom Pseudomonadati; phylum Thermodesulfobacteriota; class Desulfomonilia; species Desulfomonilia bacterium. The sequence continues at coordinate 28,735 of DATCTV010000033.1, forward strand.
CATAGAGTGGGAGGTTCTCATTCATGGTTCACCATGAACTCTCCCATAGTCCACTGAATAGTCAGACCTTCCCCTTGGCGGGAAGGTCCTTTTTTGTCCGCTCAACTGGAATCCAACCGATCCAAATAATACAGGTTGCTGCTCTTGCCGCCGTTTTCACGCCATCGCTGTTCCCGGCGGAGATGACCGTCTTTTTCAAGGTCGGCAATGGCGCGCTTGACCGTACTGCGGGACAGCTTCAATTCTCTGGCGATGGTACCAATCGCCGGGTAGCATTTGCCGTCCTTGTTGGAGCGGTCAGAAAGATACATATAGACAGCTCTTGCGCGGTGTGGCAGCTCTGAGGAATAAAGTGAGGTAAAGTGCCCCATTGAGTCACCTCCTAATGCTTTCCTGTTTTTGAACAAATGGATCTAGATTAATTGCTGTTCCCTGTGTATGAAGCATGCCGCCTGATGCAGGTTCAGGCACGTTTGGTTCCTCAGGCACTTCCTCACAGGCAGAATGGCGCCGGATTATTTCTTCCTCCAGGGTGAATCGGTCAGCGTACTCCACGCTTCTAGCAGACTGCTCTTCTATTTCGTATGGCTTCCCGAAGACAATACCCCATTCCAGAAACAGCTTTAACCGCGTCTTCATCGGATATGCCCCTGTCTTTGTCACAATAAAATGCCCCTTGGGCATGGATTTCAATTCGTCAGGGGTCATCAACGGCCGCTCGATCATCTGCAGGGATTGGCTGGGATCGTTTTTGCCGCGGCTGACGGAGCCGCTCATAACTGTTTTGTTGCCGAGAGCCTTTGACAATATCTGTGCAGATTCACTGTTGGGGGCAAAACCGCCGAACACCGTACCCTGACAATTATCGATGATGATGGCGGAACCCTCCCGCCCGTAGTTTTTCTCCAGCTGAGCGAATGATTGTATAATCGCTACAATGGACACACGGCGGGAACGACTGGCGCTGAACATCATTTCGGCAGATTCGATCTTTGGTATGGTGCCGATCTCATCAAGAAACATCATCACACGGTTCGGCAGCTTGCCGCCATGCTCGTCAGCCACAGATAGGATTTCCCGGTAGAGCTGCTGAACGATCAGGCTGATGATGAAATACTTCGTGTTATCTTCCTCCGGCATGACCAAAAAAACGGCGCTTTTCTCAGTGCAAAACTTCTCTGCATCGATGGCCGTATCAAAGCACAGCACCTGCTCAAGCTCGGAGTCCAGAAAAGCGTTGAGCCTTGAAAGGGCAGTGGAAAGGACACTCTGCATGGCCTGCTCCGCAGAGTTGAGGGCCGCACCCGCAAACCATTTCGTCTTGTGCTCATCCGGCAGGTGTGCCAGAAGGAGCTGGAACAGGGTGCGTCCCTTGACGCCGCTGGGCGCCAGCAGATCCTGAATCAGCTTGAACACGGACACAATATGTCGCTGCTTCGGTTCGCAGTATTCTGCAATGAGCAGGATAACAGAGGTCAACAGCCCTTCGGCAGCATCATAGAAAAAGGCATTCTGGCCTGCAGAGGCCACATCAAACCCTCCAGAATTGATGATGGTTTTAGCAGTAATCTTAGCATATTTCTCAGCTCTAGCCTTATATGCCAGGTTTTGTGGATTGGCTGTGTGTAAATCCATATATCGGTTAACCAAGTGAAGCAGGTTATTACCGTCCGAGCGGGTGGGGTTTCTCAGATCGATGACGGCTACATGGTAGCCGTAGTATTCCTTGGCGATGCTGGCATAATTACGGTAAAGGTCGCCTTTGGTGTCTGTGGTGATAAAGCTCATGCCGCAGGCACAGGTATATTCCAGGTTTGGATAGAGGAAATTGGCAGTCTTTCCAACACCAGCCGCACCGATCATCAGGCAATGGATGTCATCGTCATCCACCAGCGCGTAGCCATGGGGCGCCGACTTGTCAAACAGGGAAGCCCTTCGCCAGCCGGCAACCAACCCTTGGGCATCAGGAAGCTTTTCTCCCTTGCGCCACAGTTCCGGTTCGAATCGGACTTCCGTATAGGTATTTCTGATCTCCTGTTTTGATGCCCAACGTGCCGTCCCATGTTGTCCATCACCCACGGTCTTTGACTTGATACCGTTAAGTGTATAGTAATGGGCCAGCAAGGATAAAAGGCCGATGACGCCGAACATGGTAAGCCCTACAGCGATCAGGGTTATGATTTGGGATGCTTGCACTTTGATCCCTCCTTTACATCGTCATTATTATATTTTTTGGTTGCTCCTGTTTTGACAGCATTACCTGCGGTTCCAGCTCAATGAACATCCTCGCCCTGATACAGTCAAGAGCCAGGCGAAGATATGAGCTGCCAAGGCGCCGCTGATCTTCTATTCTGCAGATACCGGGCGTATTCACCATGTGGTTGATTTCCTCCAGCACGCTCCGGATATCCTCCATCCGGGTACGGAGCCAGCCTCTGTCCTCATGTGGGCGGTAACTGAACTGTAGCCTTTGAACAAGCTGCTCTGTGGTCACGGGACGCTCCAGCTGTCGGCACAGCTCCTTCGCCAAAAGCAGCGAACCCGCCGTAATGCACTCCAGACATTCTCTAACGGCGGTGGCGTTCTCCGGTGTGACCTTCCCGGAATTCACAAGAGGCTCCAGAGCTTGAAAGCAATCCGTCAGGAATGTACGGATATCCCTGTTTGCCTTGAGAGCTTCACACAGATCGGGCAGCACAGCGCATACCTGCGGAAGAAGCATCATCTTCGGATGTTCTTCAGAGGGAATCGGCTCCACGCCGTGTTTGGCTTTTAGATCCTCGTTCCAGTCCTTGTAGCTGGATTGCATGATTGCTGTGTTTGTGTATCCGTTTTCTACAAGAATGCCCTTCAGACGTCCAACGGCTTCGATCCCAGCCTCGTCATGGTCCAGGCAGAGAACAACCTCATACAGATGCGGATTTTGTCGAAGCTGCTGGAGTAGGGCGTGTTCCGACACTCCGTCCAACGTGACATAGCTGTGTTCTTTCCAGTCCTTTAGGTGAAGTGTGATGAAGGACAGCATATCCACGGGAGCCTCAAAAACGTACAGTTTACCGCTCTTTCCAATCCAGTGAAAGCTGTATCTCGGGTCGCTGCCCTCCACGTTGCCCTTGTATGGTGCGCCTTGGGTATAAGTTCCCCGCTTATGGGCATGCCGGGCGATTCCTTTTTCGTCCAGCCCAACAAACACAGCGTTGTGATATTCCTTGTCCTCGTAGATGAGCTTCTCATGGGCGAAGTGCGCGAGCACATCCCGGTCAATGAACCGCTGTTTGATAAGATAGGCGAACACCCGGCGCATGTCGGAATTGACCTCCGGCAGTGCGAAGTCTTTTTTAGGCGTCGGTGCGCTTTTAGAGGTCTGGTTCCACTCCACGCCAGCGTCACCACCGAGCAGCCATTGCACTGCTTCGGGAAAGCTCACGTTATAAAACTCCTGAACAAAATCAATAGCGTGACCGCCCTCCTTACGGCTGTGCCGGAACCACTCGTTCCCGCGGACGGTCACGCTGTCATGCCGTTTCCATCGCCACTCAGGACCAGACCTCGTGAGCTTCTCTCCCTGGCGCTCAAGAAAGTCCACCAGGTCGACGGAGTTGGCGCGCTGTTTTTCGTCATCTGTAAAGTGAATATATGACATCCATTGGCACCTCCTTATCAATGTACCTGCGCTTTCCGCAGCGGCGAAAAAAAGCCACCCGCTGTCTGGCAGGTGGTGTAAATGTGAAACGGTTGGGTTTTGCATCAGGCAGCACTTTTTTCTCCTGCCTGATAGGGTATTTTTTTTTCATAAGAGCACTCCTTTGCTTTAATAAGTGGTAAGCCTTTGTTCGTGGTCATCCGGGGCATGGCCCTGGGCAATCTTTTTCTCCCTGATCTTCCGCCGCAGTTTACTTTCTGTCTGCATGCCCGGTCCCCTGGGAAACCTTTGTTCTTCCTCCCGGAAAATTCGACTCATATGGTGCAGGAGCTTCGTTGCTGAAAGGAAGAGGGAGGGATCACGGAAAGAATCCAGATGATCGAGAAAAAATTGTGCATAGATATTCCCTTGCTCTGCGGAAAGGGTTAACCAGCGTACCGCAGTTTCTCTGTCACGTGGAATATCCTTACCCATCAAATAAAGCTTGCCAAGAGCATATTGGGCATATTGATTGCCTTGCTCCGCAGATGAAGACAGCCATTTCATAGCAGCTTCCACATTCTTCGGAACATCTTCACCTTGCAGATAGAGCTTTCCAAGTTGATATGCAGCGAATGAATTGTTCTGTTCCGCCGCTTTCGTGAACAGTTCTATCGCTTTGGAAACATCCCTTGGTACATCCTCTCCGGTAAGATATAGCTTAGCGAGTGTATATTGGGCAAACTGGTTTCCAAGATCAACGGACAGCATTAGCCATTTCAGGGCGGAATCCATATTTTTTGGTATCTCGGTCCCGACAAGAAACAGCTTACCGAGGGCATAGGCTGCATAGTGGTTGTTCTGCTCCGCCGAGAGGGTAAAGATAAGAGTAGCTTTTTCTATATTCTTCTCTATATGGTTTCCGTCCCTGAAAAGCTTTCCAAGAGCGTATTGCGCCAAATCATTGCCATTATCTGCGGCCTTTGTAAGCCACAGGATGGCCTGTTCAACATTTTCATGACCGCTATCTGCATCCATGTATATTTTGCCGAGCATGTACTCTGCATGAACATTTCCCAGACGGGCCGCTTTTTCAAAATAAATGATGGCAGCTTCTACATCTTTTTCCGTCCCGGTGCCGGTGTATAGCATCTGACCCAGTCGGTATTGGAGCTTATCGTCATGGCTCTGTTCCTCCAGTCTCTGAAACCCAAAGAAGGCTTCCTCAAAATGTAGTTCAGCTTCCTCGGTATTTCGCGCGGTACCTATACCGTCCCGGTACATTTTTGCCAGTTCATAATGGGCATACGGAACATTCTGTCTTGCAGATCGGCGGTATAGTTCGAAGGCGGTCTGGTAATCCTGCTCAACACCCTGCCCCCGGTAGTACAGATCGGCAAGCGAATACTGCGCGTACTTATGATTTTTCGAAACAGCTGTATCAAACCAGCCGGCCGCTTCCTCATAGTCCTGTGCCGTGCCGAGTCCTGCCGCGTGCATTTTTCCGATGCGGTACTCTGTGTACCGGTTTTCTTTTTCTGCTTCAATATCCATAAACGCAAAGAGAGCTTTCTCATACCAATAAAAAGCGGTATCTGTATCAATCTCCATGCCAAGCCCATCCGCATACAACCTGCCGAGGTCGTGCATGGCGAGAGCGTTGCCATCCTCGGCTTCCTCCAGAAACAGCCGGAGGGCCTGTTCAAAGTCCGGCTCCTTATCATCGCTGCCATAGAGAAAGGTTCGGGCTTCTTTATATCGGTCGCTCCATGCAATATGCGGTTTGCCGGGTTCTATTCCATCGGAATCCGATGAAGATGCGCAGCCTTGAGTGTCAGAAAAGTTGTAATCCTGACCTTCCACTGCTTCTTGAAACACGGCTCCCGACTCTGCCAAGAGCTGCTCCGGCTCATCATCCAAGACAGCGGTTTCTTCCTCGTAGGTTGGTTCAGCGTTTTCATCGCCTTCAAAGGTGAGATGATTATTACCGAGGTCTACCGCCTCGGCAATCACCATGTTCTTCATCTGCTTGAATTCCTTCTGCTGTGAGAGCGGAAGAGGTTCGGGCAGTTTGTCCTTATAGGTATGCAGAACCTCATTGCGCAGCTCACACCATTTGGCATAGGCTGCCGCGACGCGCTCATCCTTTGCCAGCTCATCCAGAATTTGATTGACCAGCTCCTTCAGCGGGACCTGCAGATAACCATATTGCTTTTTTCCCGTGGTATGCTTCAGTTTCTCCGCCAGTCTGGACATCAGATCCTCGATCACCGGGTTCTCGCAGGTTCCTGTACGCATCTGTTCCAGAAGCTCCCGCAAGCTATTCCGACTCTGCTCTGTCAGGGCGCTTCGCTGGGTGGTCTGCTCCGAGTAAATTTGTAGCAGATCCTGGTGAAAGATCTCCCGCGCCAGGCTGCTCCGCATCTTTTCAATGGCTTGCTTGGTGACATATCCCTCTCGGGGATTAATCGAGTAAACAACCATATGGCAGTGCGGATGATGACCCTCATTATGAAAGGCGGCATACCAGCTGAGGTTTTCCGGTGCAATTTTCATCTGTTCCGCAAAGATGTTGCGCTGCTGACGAAGAAGGGCGATCCATGCGGAGGCGTTATCGTATCCCAGCCGGGCCGCGTCCTCTCGCTTCATGGAAATGATGGGCGTCCAGATGTTACCGATATGCTCCGCCACTTTTTCGGCTACCTGAGACAGAACCAGCGGCTCATCCTCATCAGTGAACAGGCCGTGGCTGCCCAGCTTTTCGGCGCGGGGACGGGTGGCAATGTAGTTGACGTAGACCTCCTGATGAGTCAGCTGATCCAGATTATACTCAATGGTTGCGGTAATAAATGCTGATGCATTTTCGAGAGTCGGCTTATTTTTATAGTCCTCATATTCAAACAGGCTTTTAGAATCGGGAAACTGGGTGAGAATATCCTTAATACGCTCGATCTGCTTTGAGGTGGCAGGTTGGCTTCGTCGGTACTGAGGGAGCTTTTCCACGCCTTCCCGCGTCCCCACATACTCAATCAGGTTCTTTATATGCTCCGGATCATTTTTAATATAACCGCATTTTAAGATAATCCTTGGCATGATTAATCACCCTTTTGGAATTTTACGACATCCTCAAAAGTCACGGAGCCAACCGATTTTTTCACGTCATTCACGCATTTGCCCCGCAGTCGACGCAGGGTGTTTTCATCAATGTCCGCAGTGGTGGCGAGGATATTCATCATCATGGACATTTCGACCGCCAGCTTGAACATCAGCCGGGCCATACGGTTTTCCGATGAGCTGACAATGCCCGACATAGCGGAGGTGATTGCGGTCGGCAAATATTTCATACCATCCTCTGCGGAAATATATCCGCTGTAAAAACGGATTGCTTTTTCAATAAATTCACTGCGGCTTTTACAGTTATCCTTTTCCAGGATCGCATCCATACCCTCTATGGTGCTGGGATAGAGCCAGAGCGGGATTCGGGTTTTGATTTCTTCACTCATAATTAGCCTCCTTGTCTGAAAAGCTCCCGGAACCACCTGACGGGTGTACCCCGGAAAAGCTTTGTTTTCTAGGTCAAGCGGCAGGTTGGAGAGAGTTCTGACCACCCAGGAGGTGACCAACACCCTATTTAGGTGTACCCGCCGGAACATCCCCGACCCGCGTTGCGGGGCGGTGTTTATCGGTAGGTGGGCGCAAAGCGACCACCTGCCTTTAACCAGCATCGTTTTCATGCCCATGGTTCACCCCCGGAAGCCAGAATGATGGCTTCCCTCAACCCGTCGCACAAAGCCCCAACACGGGGCCTTACTTTCTCAAAGGTGTTACTGTGCCATCCCTGCCGGGAAAACGCGACACAGGGGCACACAGGCGACAACACGGGCGATGCTGTCATTGCGCTACTGCATGGTCATCATCTGAGGGTCTTGCTCCGGCGTCAGCTCTCTGCCGTCGAGGTGCTCGCAGAAGCGATTCCAGCGCTGATCCACCGGAAGGTAATCGGCGCGATAAGCGTGATAGGCCGCGGTGCTGGCATCCTTCATGGAGTAGGTTTTCCAGCCGTCCATGATATGGACACCGGAGATTTCCTGCCTGTCAAAGTCCATGTCGAATACCCCGGTGATTTTTTCGGTATTGTCCATGCGTGTCCTGACATGTTCCTCGAATTTCTGAGCATCGATGGGAATGGTATCCCGAAAGGAAGCGGCGAAGCATTCGGGTTTCTGTTCGATCTCTCCGCGCTGGTATCTGCGCAGAAGCCATGAGGTCTGCATCAGCTCCATGGGGAGATCGCACTCGAAGTAATGCTCGGCGCCATTTTCCGTGATGTGATACACCGAAAAGGTGCGCATTTCTCGGGCGCGCTGCTCGTCCGCAAGGCGATCAGCCTCGATCCGGCTGCTGATCTCCGCTTGTTCCTGTTCCGGTACCGTCTGGAGATATAACTCCGATAGCTTTTCCTGCATCACCGCTTCAATATCTGTTCCGTTTTGGGTGAGAATGCGCTCCAGCGCATCGTGCTGATATTTGTTAAGCCACAGTTCAATAGACGTATCGCTCATATGTCATCCTCCTGTTTCATGTCCCTCTGGAGCCCGCAGCGCGAACAGCAGAGAGAAAAAAATGAGCTACATGCCGATGGTCTGCGTCGGGCAGTCCAGTGAGGGTTCTGCCGTAAGCAGATACCAGTTTCCATCGGCCTCATTAAAATTGCAGCTTTCAACGGTCTGGTCTTTGAGTTCCTCCCAGGAGACCGGAATTTCCGTACCTCTCACACCTGCGTGAGCGTATAACTGATCCAGCGGTCTGTCGGGAGAGATGGTGACATAGCCTCCGGGCGACATGATTACGATCACATCGTTCGGATGCTCCAGCCGGAACTGCTCCAGCGTCATCGGTTCTTTCATAAGCCGGTGCCTCCTTCCTGACTGTCAATACCAGCCCTGATTTCAGCTGGTACATGCTTTTCATAAAGAGTCTGCAGCTGGGTTTGCAGCTCGGCCTGCAGTGCTGTGTCATCCATATACTGCCGAATGATGCACAGCTTTTCAGTGTTATACCGGATTTGAATGGTATCCAGCTTCATGAGCTTCGCGCTCCTTTCCATGTGTTTTTGAGAAAAAATTGCCATGATGGTATACTTTCACGACGAATGCCGGGAAGTATACCATCATGGTTACAATTCATCCAGTGCGTTGATCAGGCTGCTGGGAAGATCGCTCAGTTGAACAGCCCCATCCGGTTCCTCATGTGCGTCTGTTGGAGTCAGTCGTAGCTTTCTTATTTCATCCCTGATTGCTTTTCGAACAGATCTTTCCAGATGCTCTGCCTGATTTGCTGAAAGGATGCAGGTGATTACAAAATCGGAACGCTGTCTGGCAGCCTGCTTTAAGTAGAGTGCTTCGGCTTCCCGGTGTCTTGGATTGTCCCTGTCGAAGGATAAAAAGTAGCGTTTTCGTTCTGCCATATCATCACCCCATCAGGAGCTTATACCCGTCTGCGTTGGCAAACCGGTTCAGCACTGCTACCGTATTCAGGCTGTCATTGTACAGCCGGGATTCCAGCAGCTCCGCGCCGCCGCCCGCGAACACCGTGGGGAGCTTTAGGTCCAGACCCCTTTCTCGCAGAGCATTGAACAGCTCCTTACAATAAGCCGCCACCGTCTGATCTACCACAACCGCAATCTGCTTGCTGTCGGTGTGCTGGATTTCGCCGCGGATGGCGTCTGTGATGAGTTCATCGGACAACAGGATATCACTTTTCTGGAGCGCATCCTGTATGCGGCTATACAGAGTGATGGTCCCCATGCGCAGGCTGGCGCAGCTCGACCTGTCCAGCTTGAAATTGTGGACTGTGAGCACATCCACGGTATATCCTCCGATGTCTACCAGCGTTATGCCCCGGTATTCTGACAGCCGCGGATAATACCGGCACAGTGCGGCATGCCCCTGGGCGAACACCTTACATTCCGTGATGTGGCAACGGTAGGAGGTGCCCTCGAACATAAACGAGACATTGCTCCGCAGAAAGTACCTGCGGAACGCTTCCTTTTGGGTTCCATAACTGTCGATGGGCAGCCCCACGCCCAAGGCTATTTCCGTGTTGGTCGCGCCGGCTTTTTTCATGGCGTCCGCGATGGCCGGCAGCGTCAGAAGAAACGTATCCGGTTCCTTGGTTTTGTCCTGCTGGAAACGCAGGCGGCGTTCCCCGATGGCGTAGTATTTTCCCTCATAAAAGAGCTGCATCTCCGGCGTAATGAATTCCTTGTCGCTCACTGCGTAGCCAGAGGCATAGAGCATCCCCTCTGAGGATTTAACGTTGTAGTTTCCATTGTCCACTCCGAGCTTGATCATGATTGACACCCCCTTTTTCTTTTTCTGCAGATCACATGTTCATGGTCATGCCCTGATTTTCCTGCTCGGCGGGACCTTCGGACTCGGAAGGAGCTTCCGGGACAGAGGCCGGTCCAGGCGCGGCCTGTTCCCTCTGGCGGCGGGTCTGCCGTGCGGGTCGCTCCCTCGAAGCGGCAGATTGTTCCGGTTCCTGCGTCTGCTGCTGTGCGGGTATCTGCTCCATGCGACTCTCCACAAACTCCCGCACCTGTGCGGGTACCATCCTTTCATAGGTCTTGTCCAGGTAATCCTGCAGCTCCTGTTCGATTGTCTGGTCCTTTTTGCCGATAAAAAAACGGAGTGCCTCCAGCTTCTCCGTAGGGAAGGATACCTTTAATTCAGTCATACTCATGATTATTTCCTCCTTAAAATTTCATTGTCATGCTGGATTCCTCCGGCCCCTGCTCAGTCGCGCCCTCCTGAATGTTGGGACAGTAAGCCGAGAACATGACCATATCGAACCCATACTCCATGGGTTCGACCACCGCCATTTCACGTCTTGCTTCTAAAACATTCAACAACATGGAAGTAATGTTGCTGGTAGGGTCAAGGGTAACATGATACTTGTCTCTGATTTCTCCAAAGTGAACGGCCCAGACGCCGCTTCTGGTGTTTTGCGTCCCCTCCCGGACGAGTTGATCAGCCAGCTCATTCAGCCGGGCGGTTACAAAGTCTCTCGCTCCCGGCAGGAGGCTGGCATACCTGGCATAGTCATAACCTTCGCTTTGAACAAGAACGCCTTCCGTGCTGTTTTCACCCAGCACTAAAAGGCAGTGCTGGATGCCGTTTTCATCCTGATACATTCTGTTTTTATTCTCTGCGATGAAATCGGCGTCCCGGATCAGGTTGGAGCGAAAACGGGCATATTCTGTTGCCGGAAGCTCCACGATGTTTTCGATGACACAGTCTCTCACAGGAAATTCGTTGGTCTTTCTCTCAAAGACCGCCTTCAAATGCAGCATGGTTTTCTCCTTTCCACCTGTCCATCCGACAGGCCGTGGGTTGATGTTATTTGGTTTCATAGCTGATGTACGGAACCTCCAGCCACGCTTTCCAACCGCGGCCTTCGAGCTTTGTTTTGACGACGCCGTATTTTGTTCCCATCGCTTCGATCACTTCTCCATTGCCGATGTATACACCGATGTGCCCCGATTTCCAAACGGCCAAGCCCGGTGTGTCAGGCATGGTATCCATGGAGCCTTTGACGGTAGCGGCATTGTACATACCGTCCGCACCCACATCCGGCATGCCGTTGGTTCCATACTCAATTGTCTTGGTGTCCGGGTTATACCAGCCATAGCCTTTGATGAGGCCGACACAGTCCGTTGTCCTGCCGCCCAGCCAGTTCTCGCGGATGAAATCTTCATAGTCACCCACGCCGTCCGGGTACTGCTTCAGCTTGTATTCGAACAGCAAGTCTGTCAGAACATCGCCGTAGGTTCCCCATACATACCCCCAGCCACAGTTAAAGGCATTTTCGGCATAGGTCACCAGATCCAGGTTGTTTTTGGTTTCCGGATGGAGCAGGGTTAACCCGTCTAATGCTGTGCCGCCTTTGCCGCCGTATTCTATCTCCCCGGTGTATGATCCGGCACCTCCATAGACAATCCTTTGATAGATCTGCAGGGCATTGGCCTTTGACTCCTTCGAGACCGGAATCCCTGACGCTTCGAGATTTGCGTATGCCGTGTCCAGACTGGCTGGGACAGCAACCGTGTGATTCTCGGAATCCTTTTCATAAGTCACAAAGCAGTTCACGAAGGCACTGGCCTCGGCGTCGGACAGGGAGAGATTTTTCGCGCCGAAATACAGAGAATAAAAAATGGATTTGATGCGGACATTGTCCAAAGCGCCGCCGTTCATTCCGGCCTCCGTATCAGCGATTGCCTGATCCAGAACAGAAAAGCAACTGCTCATGTCCTTAATGTAGACCGTGTAATCGGCAGGGACAGCGGAACCAGCAACGCCGCCATTGAAACACAGGTCAATGGCGGCGTTGTTGTGCTGTGATGTGCCGGAGAGCAGGCTGAGTATCATGACGATCACGAGGATAAAGGGCGTCAAAATGGCGGCGATCAGGACGCCTACCGCCTTCCACGTTCGCTTGTCAGTAGCGGCAGCGATGGCGGCTTTCACCGCAAGGGTAATGGTTGCAGGGTCTGCCACTTAGTTTCCTCCTTTCAAAACGAAACAGGGTGCCTCCGACTCAGCGGAAAGCACCCTGTTTTATGTACTTAGTATTTTGTTGTTTTACAGCTTCATGGGATCAATCATCTGAATTTCTTTACCTCGGTGCCGGGCAAACCGCACCGTATTGGACGTGCTGCCCAGCGATCCATCCCACACAGCGATGACAAAGCGGCTCTTGTTGACCATATAACCGTTTCGCTTCTGCATGCAGTCACTGGTATAGTGCTTTTGCAGAAGGGTTTCCTTCGAGCATCTTTCCAGAATGGAAAAATATCGTTCACGCTGCTCCACCGTCCAGGCTTCCGCCTGGGTTTCGTAGGGGAGCGCACATTCCAGGGTTATTTGCGGAAACCGCTCCTGCAGTGACAGGACGGCTTCTGCAGCCCATTGGTCAACACCGAGGGCCATCCCGCAAATAAAATGGGTTACCTGCTGCTCGGTGATCATGTGAATGATCTCCTGCTCCAGATGATTCTTGATCCGCTTGCAGAACTCGTTGCTCTCATCAAAGCCGAAGGGCATTTTCTGCGGACGAAGGCCGGTAAAACAGCAGGTATGATTGATGTCCAGTTCCGTTTTCTCCAGTTGATCGTTCATACTTCACACTCCTTAGTAAATTCTCTTTATGATGTTAGCTCATAGGGACATTATAAATCTCTATTTGCTTATTTTCAATTCCCAATAGACCCTCTAAGCTAATATCGTAAGGAGCTGATAGCTATGAGTACCATATTGGATAAGGGTGAGCTGGGTTCAGCTATCCGCGCCGCGCGATTGGAGAAACACTTATCGCAGGAAGAACTGGCGGAGCTGGTCGGAATTACACCGACACACATCAAACACATCGAAAGCGAACACCGTAAGCCGTCCCTTGAACTTTTATACCGGCTGGTCCGGACATTGAACCTGTCACTGGATACGCTGTTCTTTCCCAAGCGGGAGGATGTAGCCTTTAGCAAGACCGAGCGGCTGATGCGCCGGTGCAGTGACAAACAGCTTAGAATCCTTCACGCAACCATTGAGGCAATGTTGAAGGAAGGCGACTAAGAGATAGGTCGTACCGAAGGGTACGGCTTGTTTTTTACCACCATTTCAGATTTGGATCAAACAAGGTACCTTGTTCCGGCTCTGCTTCCTGCTGCTCCTGCGCCAGCCGGATGGATTTCTCCACAGCCTGTTCCAGAAATTCTGTGTTAAAGCCGGATGAGCAATAGCCTTCCATGATGGTATTCAGGTAATAATCGGACGGAGCTCCGAAGGGATGCCCATCGTTCATGATATAGATCATGGCGGAGGTTGTTTTTCCTTTAAGTTCCACCGGAAGGATTTCCTTGCGGTAAAAGGAGGGGTATCCCTCATAATGGTCGAGGGCCTGCAGGTCACGTTCCTTTAGCTTCCACAAAAGCACAGGAACACTGGAGCCCTTCAGCGGCTCTACCGTCGCTACGGCACTTCTTGGGCTGCCGCGGAACAGCAGCTCATAATCCTTGATTTCGCTGGTGCCGACCACCCTGGCGGTGGGGCAGCGGAAGGACATCTGCGGCAGGTTCAGATTACTGCCGTAAGCAATGTACAGCGTTTCTTGTTTCATATTGGTTCGTTCCTCCTTTAAACATTACATGGACATAGAAAGACCGAGGCTTTGTTCTTCCGCCTCGGTCCGTTCCTGTCCACTTTCAATTGTCGGCACCGGCTGCCCCGATGCCCTCTGCGCAGCCTCGGCCAGCTCTTTTTCTTTTTTCTGTTTTAACCTTTGCTTTTGCTGTTCGGCCTGCGCCGGGTCTTTCCAGGCGATGCAGCCATCCAGGTGCTCCAGCAGGTGGAGCCGCGCCGTTTTGAATTCATCCCCGATCAGCCCCAGCCGCAGGAGCCAAGTGCGAAAGGTGTACTTTTCGTTGGTACTGCGGGTCTTTTGCCGGCTGGCACATTTTTGATTGAGGGCCTGCGCGGAGATGGCAAGGCAAAGTTGGATATAAGCCTTGACCTTGCCGGCGTGGGTGGTGCTGTTGAAGAGCCGAAATTCTATGGTGCCCTTTTGAAACACGCTGTGCAGATTGAGGCAATGGTAGCGGCTGTCGTGATAGTGTTCATTTCGCCCATCCACACCCTCGTACCAAATGCGGCTGACCGCGTCTAAAGTTTTTGGCTTTTTCCGGTTGAGTTCATCCAGAAAACTCTGTTCAACCTTCTTACAATAACGCTGTTCTCTTACCACTTCCACTTGCATTGCTTTATAGATCAGATCCTCCTTGGAGGCCATGATATTAGTAATGTTCCGAAGGGTCTTTGCATCGTGCGGGGAGGCATCTACATGAATGTGAATGCCGCATTTGTTGTTAACGATGGCACCTGCGCTACGCAGCTTACGAACAAGCTCCTGAATGGTTTCAATATCACCATACCGACAAATGGGACTTACCATTTCAGTTTTATATTCGTCATCAGCTTCAACAACTGATCTTCCTACCTTTTGTTGGGCGGTTATGCTGCTGTCATATACGAATTTCCATTTTCGCCCTTGTTGATCCAGCGCCGAATAGGTTCTGTATGTATACCCATCATAATTTGCTGCGGTGCCAAAATATAAGGCAGCAACATTGGCTGCCTCCTGCCTCGTTATGCCGGTCATTTCAATTTCAATACCAAAGCGCTGCTCCTTCATCTCCATGGTTTATCACGACCTTTCATTATCGTCCACCTGCCTTTCCAAACAGCTCCGACTTGTATTCCGGCGCCTGGACCATGAGGTTGTACCGCTCATTGCCGCATTTGTACAAACACACGCCACGCTGCGGGTATTTGATCAGGTCGTATTCTGACTTCTCCAGTTGGAGTGTATCCATGTAGAAGCGGGCGTCAACGGAACCGGCGTTGAACAGGAATTGATGAGTCGGAATGGAGAACAGGGGCTTCGTCAGTTCCTTGATATGTTCCACGTTGAAATCCTCCAGATTCTGCGACGCGAGGATGACCGCGCTTTCCTTTTTGCGGACGCGCTTCATAAAATTTCGGATATACTCAATGGCTGTCAGATTGGTCAGGAACAGATACAACTCGTCAATGCTGGCCGCGGTGTTCCCGGTGGTGAGCAGTTCGTTTGACATGTACGACAAAATGTTGAACAGCAGGGCATTGCGCAGGTTTTTGCTGGCCTGCAAAAGCCCTTTGACGCCGAATGTCACAAATTCATTGCTGATGATATTGGTGTGCCCGTTAAAAAATTTAGACTCCGCGCCCTTGCACAGGGAGTGGAGCCCAAGGCAGATTTCCCGCAGGATATCGGCGGTATAGAGCTGACGCTTACCCTCATCGAAGGTCTTGTATTCCTGCTCGATCAGGTCATACAGGTCAGACAGAATCGGATAGTCCGTGGGCTTTAAACGGTCAAAGTTGCTGTGATCCGTGATACCCCATTTATCGTAGAGCTTACCCAGCATGATTTCGATGGTATCGATCTGGCGGTCATTAAAATCCTTATAGGCACGGAAGAAATCTTTCAGGAAGCTGATGTGCTGACTGAGCTTGCTGGTCTGACGGAACGCCTGGGGCGCTTCCGTGTCCTTGGGATCGCCACTTTCATCCCATGACTTCGGCTCCAGAACATTGATGATAAATTCACCGCTCATCAGGTCAATGAAACATCCGCCAAGGTTTAAGGTCAGTTCCTCGTACTCCATCTCAGGATCAAGAGCCAGGATATGCATACCTGTTTCACGCAGGTTGGTCAGGATGAGTTTTAGCAGATAGCTCTTACCCTGGCCGCTGTTTCCGAGGATGAGGATATTGGCGTTGGTCTTGTCATCAGCACGGCGGTTGAAATCCACGAGGATGTTGCTGCCGAACTTATCTCGCCCGATGCAGAAACCATTGGGATCGGTTTTCCCGCTGTAGTTGAAAGGATAAAGGTTTGCAACAGAGCTGGCAGGCAGCACCCGTTCAAACTGATCCCCGAACACGTTCCAGCCAGAAGGCATGACCGAAAGAAATCCCTGCTGTTGACGGAGCAGGAGTCTGTCCACATTGAGCTTGCTCCTGACGAGCTCGGTCAGCACCTCTGTTTGCAGGAGTTTGAGTTGGTCGAGGTCATGGGAGAACAGCTCGATATATACTGCTGTGTGCAGGAGCGGCTCTTTGCTCCGGTGCATCTGCGCTACGATATTGGCAACATCCTGCAGATTGCTTTCGGCCGTGACCGTCTGCTGGAGATCCTGGGTGCTGCTTCTTTGCATCCGGTTTTTATTGGCAGCATTGCTAATGATCTTCTTTTCCTCCACGGGGGACACATGCCGGGTGTAAATGTGCAAGGTTACGCCGTCCTTTTCCCCCAGGTGCCGCAGGATGGCCTGCTCACTCGTTTCTGTTGGATATTCGCGCAAAGCCCATACGCATCGGTATGTGTTGCCGCAGATAAAATGATCTGTGTTGAATTTGACTACTGAGGGCGCGATCATGTCGAGGAATTCCTGAATTCGGATATCCTCCTGCGGGATACTCTGTGGTTTGATTTTTCTTGACATTGGCTTACCATCCTTTCCGATTTTGTTTGAAAATAAAAAACTACCACATTGCGGCAGCTCAAGGATAAATGATTCATTTATAAAGTGTTCTACGATACAATAATATGGCATTTCCGACAATAACAGGTATTGTCATTTGCTTTGTTATGGCAAACGCAGTCCGCTTATTCGAACTCGTATAACTGTGAGGAATGTGTGATTTATATATAAGAAAAGCCACTACGATTAGAACGGTTTGGGTCTGTTCGTTTGGGAGACATGCACATGATTTCTACCTTTTTAATAATATACAATGTGGCAAACTGAAACTGGCTGAGATAATTGAATGTTTAGCATAATGAACCTGAACTGACAGGTTGTTTTTGTACCATGAAAGCTACTAGTTAAGGATGGTACATAATGTTATTTCTTAATGTCTAGGTATTATATCTTATATCTCTTAAAAGACTGAGGTGATGAAATTGAGTGATGGAAAATATCAAAATATAAAAACCATGGGAGGACTGACTGATGTTCCCGGTATCCTGGTGGGACACGCTGAGGACAGAAGCGGCCGTACGGGATGCACAGTGATTCTTTGCCCGGCTGGGGCAGTCCCCGGCGTAGACGCAAGCGGAGGTAACCCCGGTACCCAGCAGACCGACAGCATCCGTCCCGGTACTGCGGAGTATCCTGTATACGGCGTTCTCCTCACAGGTGGCAGTTTCTTCGGACTGCCGGCGACAGGCGGTGTGATGCGCTGGATTGTTGAACATGGGCTCGACGATGTACCTCTGGTACCTGCAGCGGTCATTTATGACCTCCCTTACGCCAAGGGTTCATCCCCACCGGATGCCGCCCTGGCTTACACCGCCTGTAAGGCTGCAAATGCGGGTCCAGTGCCGGAAGGAAATGTAGGTGCTGGGGCGGGAGCAACAGCTGGTAAAATCTACGGGACGCCCATGAAGAGCGGACTGGGCACTGCCTCTCTTCACATTCCCGGTGGCCCCGTGGTGGCGGCCTTAGCAGTAGTCAATCCTGTCGGAGACGTATGGGATCGGGGACGTATCGTCGTAGGAGCGCTGCGCCCTGATGGAACTTTCGTCAATCAGACAAGGGCGATGCTAGACGGAGTGCCATCACCTCTTTTAAAATTGAATACTACAATCGCCGTAGTGGCTACCACAGCGAGGCTAACAAAGGCTGAGGCAAACCGGGTGGCAAAACTTGCCGACGATGGAATGGCCCGGGCCATATCTCCAAATCATACTCAGTGGGACGGGGACACGGTCTTCTGCCTTGCTCTGGGTTCATACGCCAGTAACCTGTCGAGTGATGGCCTCGTTACACAGGTGGGCACTGCCGCTGCGGTGGTCCTTGAGCAGGCTATAATAAGAGGAGCGCTGGCAGCGCAATCAGGTACCTATTATGAAAAATGATATAGAACTTACAGGACGTATTGTGATCCCCGGGGATCGTAAATACAGTTCGGCACGTAAGGAATTTAACACGTTCTTCAACAGATATCCGTGTGTCATCGTCTTCGCCCAAAACACGCAGGATGTTGTCAACGCCGTGCTTTGGGCGCGCGAAAAAGACAGACCGTTCCGCATACGCTCCGGCCGCCACAACTATGAGGGGCTTTCGGTCGTCGATAACGGGCTCGTTATTGACGTCAGCGATATGAAACGTGTGGAGGTGGACAGTCAAAGCGGCACTGTAACGGTTCAGACCGGACTGCGTGATTTCCAGTTGGCCGAGGCACTGGGAGCCAAAGGGCTGGTCGTTCCGCCCGGCCTTTGCCCGACCACAGGCATCGCTGGTTTTACTCTCGGCGGCGGTCAGAGCAGTCTGTCCCGTCCGTGGGGCTTGGCGACTGACAACCTGATCGAGGCGGAGATGGTTGACGCCAACGGCCGCGTGCTTCGCGCAAATGCCAACCACAACGACGATTTGTTCTGGGCCCTGCGAGGGGGCGGCAACGGAAATTTCGGAGTCTGCACCTCCTTTAAATTCCGTACGCACCAAATCGACACAGTTGCCTACGTCGCAATAAACTGGGATCTGTGCGATTTGAAGCCGGTGCTGAAAACCTGGCAGGAGTATACGGTCCCCGATTCCGATAATCGGCTTACCCCGCTGCTCACAATCGCTTCAGGGCAGCAGTCCCTTCTGATGATGCAGGGGGTCTTCCTCGGCTCTGCCGAAGACCTGCGCCGCCTGCTGCAGCCTTTACTCCAGGCTGGTACACCGCAACAGGTAACAATTGAAGAAATACCTTGGCTTGAGGCCGCGGCCCGTATTGGAGCCACTCAGCCGGATACTCCCGAGCCGTTCAAGAGCGTAGGACCTTTCGTTAATAAGCTGCTGCCGGATGAAGGTATAGACATCATTCAACGTTTCATCAGCGAGCCGCCTACTTCTTCGGTCAGCGTCTTTTTCCACGGCCTTGGCGGAGCGGTTGCTGAAGTTCCGAATGATGCAACGGCATACTTTTACCGCAAGGCTCTGTCGAACATGTCCTTTTTTGCAACTTGGAGTACACCGGAAGGGGCTACTCCGGGCATCCGCTGGGTGGAGGACTTCCGAAGGGCGATGCGCCCGTTTACCCAAGGCGTATACGTTAATACGCAGGACCTCTCGATCAAGAACTGGCCTGAGGCGTATTATGGCAGCAATTTCAAACGATTGACTAAGGTTAAAGCCAAATACGATCCTGAGAATGTATTTCACTTTCCGCAGAGTATACCGCCTGCATGCAAATAAAAAATTGAAAGCAGTAGTCCATTCTTCGACCACTGCTTTCAGAACATTTGCTGTTGCGGGCCTTCACTGGTGGTCTGTGTCATTTGTAGACCTTCATCCAGTTTAAGCAAGGATTGATTCAGTGCGCTCATGGACACAGACAATTGTGTGGGCGAAAGGATATCCCTCTGTGAAAATACATAAATCTCCTGCATCTTTGAAAAGGCTGCAGAAAGTTCTGCATCAACATCAATTGCCTGAAACAGCTGAAATTCGGAAAACGGTTTTTCCGTAAGATCGCTTCCAATTCTTTCTTTTTCTTCTCTGCGCTTGTAGGCAAGCATTTTTATCAAGTCCTCCGGTGCAGAAAGTAGAGTCTGTATTCTGTCCTGCTCCATCATCGTGGTCAGATCGTAAAGATGCTTTGCGGTGTCAAACAGCATACGGCGCTGGTAGTAAAACTCTGCAGCCAGTATTTTGTCTGCAAAAATCCGTTCCATCTTAATGGTCCCGATCACAAACGGTCTGACCTCATAACTGCTTTCCAGGACTTGACGTTGTAATTGGGTAGCTTCCGAATAGAGCAGAGGCGAGATCTCAAGGGTTTCAACAGGCTCACTGATGGTGAAGGATGTCGCCTCAACTTTCACATATCCAAACCGTTGAAGCGCATCATCAGCATCAATGTTGGTAACAGGATCATATTCATATACACTGGTGATGCTGCCCCTTTGATTGCTTTCCTTTGTTTTGTCTGCTGTTCTCAAAAGGGTGATGTAGCCGTTCGCCGCTACCTCCAGACGCTTTTTCCCTTGACTTTTTGAGCAGTTCTGTATCTCAACTGTAAGATCGATATCTTCGGAAAAGCGCTTCATACGGCCTATTGCTTTATACAAGGCGGTACCGCCCTTAAAGTATGCCGGAAGCGTACCCTGCTTTTCCGCCAACTCCCATAGAAGCAGAGTAAGATAATAATCTTTCTCTATGATGTCGCTTCGAATGCCGGTTCTCCGGCTGATATCGGAAAGCAAATCTCCAAACGCTTCTCTATCTTGATGTAGCTTCATTTTTCACCTCCATGAGTAAATCAATGAGCGGCAGCACTATTTTCTGTGAGTAGTATCTGCGCGCTGTGAAGATCAGTGTAAGGCTGTCTAATTGTTGCCTTTTTGCATACTGCAACAGCAACTGCTTCGGGTTTTCCGCATCTGTATGCGCATCTGGCAGTTCGTCAAATATATCGATGAACTGAAGGTATTTCCAATTCTCGTCCGTCACAACCGCAGGCGGCTTTCGCACTTTGATATGGCAGCCTTCCGGCAGCTTAGCTCCATAACGGTTTGTAGTGATTTCTATGTCACGGGGAATCAGGGTTGTCAGCCCCAGCTTGTTGAACAGGGAAGCCCCGGATTCATAACCTATTTTTACACCATTTTGTATCGTTAGTGTTTTTAACAGCACCTGGTCGATGCTGGGCGTGACCTTCCCAAAAACGGTTTGTTTTACATGGCAGTAGACACCTTTTTGCAGTCGCTCAATCTCGCCCTTGTCCGCCATCCGTTTCAGCTTGACGTTGGTTAAGGTCTTGGCCTGATCGTATGGAAGTGCGAACTTCTCAGCCAACTGCTCCGCAATGTCCTCGGTTTGGATTGCTGCTTCGTAAGGCATATCTTTGACGGTTTGGGCAATGTGTTCTCCATATCCGGTCTGTTCCATATTTTCACCCCCTAAAGTGATATTATAACCATGATTTTTATCTCATATTCTTGCCATCATAATATCACTTTATGCACCGAAAGTCAATTTGCTGTGCCATTTATAAATAATAAATCTAAAATAAAATTTCAACATTGCCATTGGATAATAGCGTTTATCTCTTGACTTTTCTCTCTGTCAGAGCTCATATAGACATCAACGGGGATTTCTCGGAAAAATAAAAGCATCATGGCAGGCGAATATGTTACGAGCATATCCGCCCTGCACAAGGTGAGACAAGCACCCTGCACAACCGTTAAACGGCACCATGACAAGGTTATTTTACCTCGTTTTTTATGGCTGCACAAGGATAAACTTTCGCGCGTGCAAGGGGAACGGGCGTGAACCGCCCTCACCTTTGCATGTGTTTTTATACACAGGGAAATTTCCGACCATATTATGAAAGGTCGGGATCATATGAACATCTTTGAAAACAGGAACAGCTTTATTGGCACTTTTGAACCAGAGCGTATAAAATGCTCTGTTCAAAATCTCTTTAAGCTTGCAAAAGAAATCCGTGAAAAGCTCGGCAAGCAGGGCTATCTGCTTGACAGCTATCTATCCTACGTGCTGGAAGCCGCCAACAACACCTTGCTCTACGAAGCCGCAGAAAAAGGCTTTGAGGCAGGTTCTGAGCTTCAAAATCTCTGCTATGCCGTGATGGATGGCAGCGGGGCACTGGAAGAACACCCTTTTTATCAAACTGTAAAACAGTCCTTCGATTTACAGCAGGACACCTATCAGGAAAGAACAACAATTATGAGCCTGCACAGCGCTTTATTGGCCGATGCGTTTATGGAATATGCCACTCAGTCTTATGTGCGAGAACAGGTTGGTATGTTGAATATCCTGGATGATGTAAAGCTGTGCGAGCTTTATAAAAAAATCATTCTCCTTGTTGATGAAAACTTGATGGAACAATTAAATCTCGCGCTTAAGGAACGGTTTTTTATTGTGCCTGTGGTTGCAGGGTTCATGCAGGGACTCACCAACGATCTTTTATACAGCTTGACCTATCGTGACAGTGAAACAAGCAGACAAATATTTCAGTTGATTATGGATGCCATGTCTATAGAATAATTCATATATGAAAAGGCAACCGGCAAGCCTATGACAGGAGCATTTGCCGGTTGCTTTCTAATGCTGTTTTTTCTCTCTGTAAAAGCGGGAAAATCAATCATTTAAAATCATCCATCTTTCACCGTCATATTCTTCAAACTTTTCAGTAGTCACGTTCTGCTCAAAATAGATCGCCAGCAAGCGTTTGATGTCCTCCTTGCCGGCGCGCTTAGTAGAAAAGCCCTGCTCACGCAGAGTTTTTTCTATGCGGTTTAAGTAGGGGAACACCTCGCTTTCCTTCTCATTTCGGAGCCGGATCACCACCAGGAATTCTCTGGCCGTCGCCATCTGCACCTGTATCCGGTCAAGCTGAGTCAGATCCTGCTCCAGCATCCTTCTCACTGCCGGGTTACCTTCCTGTTCCAACCGGGTTCTGAGAAACTGCTTGTTGTCCTCAAAGTTCTCCCGGCTGTTCAAGCATAAAAACTCCAGCTCGGCCATACCCTTGAGCACTGTCATCAATGCGTAGATCCTGGCGGAGATGCTTTCCTCGGAAAGGACGGAAATATTGGTCGGCTTGACGCAGAAGTATACTAACTCGTCGCCCCGGTTCGTCGCCAGGCTGTAGTCGGTGACGGCCCTGGTATTGATGAGCTGTCTTGTAAACTGCTTTTGCTTGACTTTTTTCTTTTCTGTTTTATTCATACTTGGTGTACCCCCATTCGTAGACCTGCTGTTTCGTAAAGAAAAAGGCGCAGGCATATTTGATAAAGTCGAGGATGCTGGTATCGTCAAACCGTATGGTCAGAAACGCATACAGGGCGGTGATGACGATGGGCGGCAGGAAACGGAGCTGAGCCAGCGCAAACACAGAGAGTAAAAGACCGATGCCGATCACGCCGATGTCGCGGAGCTGCCACAGCCACAGCACCGCCTTGGATTTCAGGTTGTCAGGGTAAATGTACATATCAGGAAGCCTCCTTTTCTTGCTTGAATTTCTGTAAAAAATAGGCGATCCCCCGGAGCACATGCTCCACACAGGGAATCGCCACACTATTGCCGAGTGCTTTGTACCGGGCGCTGTCCGATGCATCGGGGATGTCCGTCCAATAATCCGGAAACCCTTGAAGCCGTTCGCATTCCAGCGGCGTCAGTCTCCGGATCAGCTTACCGACGCGAACAGGATGCACGTTGTTGAGGGAGTACCCACCATCCGTTTTAGACTGGAGGGTTCCACACAGATCGCCGTTTTCCACACCGTTCCGGCAGTCCAGCCCGGCGACGTCAGATTCGCACACTAGGTCGGTTGCATCCTTGTACTGTCTTGCGCTTTGGGTGCTGACCACCTCGTTTTGTGCATATTCGTCACTTCGCTGCTGGGAAAAGACACAATGCCGATCAGTGGCCGTTACGGTATAGCTGATGTCAGGCTGTACGCCGATGCCGTTCCCGCCGTTATGATCCTGCCGGTCGATAATATTACCGGCGATACAGTAGGTTTCGTCAGGTGACAGATCGGCACATTCTTCATCTGGAAGAACAGCCGGCTGGGAAATCAGCGGCACGTTGTTACCCCCCGTGCCATATCGGGCGGACATCGTTGAGACTATCTCATGGGGGCCAGTATAGCGCGAGTCAATGCCATGGTTCTCGAACAGTTCCGGTTGGTTCCCCAATACAAGAGGGGGATGTCCGTCCATCTGCGCCCGCAGCGTAGCTGTGATATTTTCAGTGATATCCATACGGTTGCCGCCCTGGTCATTCAGGCACAGCACCGATGGTACCATGTTTGTACCGCTTTCCGAAGCCTTTAGCGTTGGCGCGCATTCTTCCTGATAACCTATGCCTCCGGCTTTCGAACCCTGCCCGGCAGAAAAAGAAGCCGCAAACAGGAGTCCACCCGGATTTCTTCCACCGCCGCCGTCTGCGCCGGCCAAGGTTGGAGCAATACTTTCTGGCGTAAAAATTCTATCCTGTTGAGTATCCCAGGGTGTTAAACAATTTGAGCAGTCCTGATTCGGTGTTTCGGCAATAAAGGTCTGCTGCTTCATGCCGGGCTGAGCTTGTATCGTACCAGCCACGTCATTCAGTTCCCGCACTTCATCCCGCTGGTTACAGGCGAAGGCTACCGGCAGATTATCCGAGCAGGACAGGTTTTCTTTTTCTGTTGTTACATAACCATGTCCGCCGCCACCACCACCGCCGCTGTAAAGGGAGGGCCAAACACCGCCGCTTTCATAAATACGGCGGCTCTGCACATCCCACGGTGTCAGACATTCTCTGCCGTTATCTCCGTGATTGGACGGATTCCCGCCTGTATTTCCAGTGCCTTTTTCAGGACAGGCGGCAGCTCCTTGCCGCGTTTCTTCGCTCTCCGCAGAATCCCCAAACAAGCGGTCTTGCTCAAATAATATTTGGGGTGCGGTTCGGCCTGCAAAATCTGCAACAAGGTAGATACGTTTCCTCCGTTGCGGGGTGCGGGGCCAGTATTGAGCATCCAATACTCTCCAAGCAACGGAGAATTGATCTCCCAATATGGCCCCAGCAGATTGCCATACCCCTCCCGGAGGTCGAGGTATAGATACGGTACTGTCAGCAATTCTGCAGGTTTCTTCGAGTACCGCCCTGAAATCCTCGGAGTCTGAGGAACTGAAGGCTCCGGGAACATTTTCCCAGCACATATACCGAGGTCGAACAGCGTCAGCTGTCCTTCCGTTTGCTTTGTCATACGCTCTCATCTCCTTGATGACACGAACCTGCTCCATGAACAGCCCGGAACGTTCGCCTTGAAGGCCGGCGCGTTTTCCTGCCACACTAAGATCCTGACATGGACTCCCCCCGCAGACCACATCCACGGGAGTCAGTTCGGCACCTTTCAGCTGTGTGATGTCGCCAACATGGAGCATATCCGGAAACCGTAATTTCGTGACTTTAATTGGAAACGGTTCGATTTCGCTGGCCCATACAGGGGTAAAGCCCTGCCGGACGCCTGCCAGCGGAAATCCACCGATCCCGTCGAACAGGCTTCCGAGGGTCAGCAGTGAAGTCACAGCTGCAGCTTCATGCCGGAGGAGGGCGCTTCCTCCAGCTCGATCTCCCTTTCTTTTCCGCAGATTGAGCCGGCGCTCTGCCGTGCCCAAATACCGTACTGCTTCATAGCGATTCCTCCTTTTATTTGTTCTGTTGATATGTTCCGTATTGGAATGCCGAGCCGCTCGGCCTCCGCGATCTCACAGCCCATTCCGTGGCTGATCCGCTCACCGCAAATCCATACCTCATCGCAGGAGGCCAGTACTCGCAAGCCCATCTGAATGCCGGCCTCTCTTTCAGCGGGGACTGAGTCATCCAAGATTTGCGGGTACAGCATATGGACAGCTATGGGCGCACACCCTTGATCCGCGGCATAGCGGCAGGCGGCTCTGGCAAACCGAAGATTGTTTTCGATATCTCCCGCGAAGGGAGAACAGATATATACCAGCTTCATTTCGCAGCCACCGCCTTTACCACAGTGCGTGTCATATTGACGGCGGTCTGAGCGGTATATACCGCACTCATGAGGTTGGCCTTGGTGCTGGTATCCAGTCCAAAGGCTCCGGCGATGCGGGGGATTTCTCCGGCTGCCAACATCAACCCCAGCCCCAGCAGAACGTGGTCTTTGATTACCATCAGACCTGCTATGAGGATTGTGGACTGGAGGAAGGCCGTAAGGCACAGGCCGATGATCTGCTTGCACCAGCTGACAAAACCGTCCAGATAGCCTCTCGGAACACTAAACATATAAAGGCTGCCTACAGCTATTTGGATGAGCAGGATACCGCCACGCTTGAGGTTGGCGAAAAAAACCTTGATCACTGCATAGCCCATCATAATAAGAATAAACAGCATCATGATCGGGTTGATTGTGCTTCCGGCGCCTCCAAACACGCCGGCTGTCCCTGCGCTGTCCAGGCTTCCAGCCGAGGACAGCTGGCTGATGATGTTACCCGCGAGAGTATCAACGCCGGAGCCATATCCGGTAATGCCGGCTGTGAAACTGCTCTGCAGGGAAACGGAGAGCTTATACAGCTCCACCGGTACCGTGGAAAACAACCCCACCGCCAGAAAGCCCTTGAGAATGTTGAGCGCTGTGTCCTTAATGCTTCCTCGGCCGGACTGATACTCGATGCCGCACTCAAAGACGGATACCACCAACCCTGTGCCGTATAGCGCCCAAGCCAGATAGAAAAAGAACAGGACAATGGAGTTCACCCAGGTCATTTCGAACAGATCGGCGCCCATATTACCCATAGCAGAAAAAAAGTTGCCGAGAAAGCCAATGATCTGACCATAGACCCAATCCAGAATCTGTTTCAGCACGGTATCGGCTGCAAAGTCCCATATAAACATGGGCATCACCTCCTTGACAAAAAAATAAGGAGCCTGTCATTTTACAAGCTCCCGAAAAGGTTGTTTTAGATACCTTGCATTGTCAGGCCGTTTTTGCTCTGTCCGGACTGCTCCATCTCCTGCGAAGGTTCCTTGAACACGTCAAGGTAATTGTTGATGGCCTCGGATATCTGATCATAGTCCGCTTTATTCGGCTTGTAGACATACCAATCGATTTCCTCCCCATACTTCCATATGTACGGGGTTACACCATTTCTGAAGTTCGGGTTGCTGACCGCTTTCCTGCCAAACAGGTCGGAAAAGCGCAGAGTTACAGCGTCTACCGGTCCGTCATTTCGGTTGATGACGGTTGCCTTGATCGCCTCGTAATGGTCCGCTGTACCCATCGTGACGAATTCAATTTTCACGCGGAGGTTGTCGGTGAGCTTCCCGAAGAAAGCCCTTCCGACAAACTTTTTATCAGAGATGGTTGTGTCATTTCCGAACAGCCTGCGAAGCTCCTGTTCAAAGTAATTCATTTTCATACCTCCTACATTCCAAGGATAGTCCAGATGTAAAGCGGAGCCGTTAACGTGAATACTAAACAGGCGAACAAGATCGCCGGCGCGGCCCATTCAAATTGACCATGCTTCCGATAATCGAAATAAGCGGTCCCAAGTTTGGCGAAGAAAAACACCGCCAGAACCAGGTCTATCGCAGGGAATACAACTTTATTGACCACTGTTTTAATCTGGCTGGAGGCATCGTTCCATGTGTTCTCTATCGCACCAGCCACATCACCGGAGGGTGCAGCATAGGCGGTTGTTGCAAAGAGGCAGGCCAGAAGAAGAACGATACAGAAAACCGAGAGAATACGTTTCATTTTCATAGAATACTTCCACCTTTCCATATAATTTTTTACATGAAAAAGGATCGCAAAGTCGTTTACTCTGTGATCCTTTTTCTTTCCTGAAGTTAGGGTTTTACAGGGGCGATATGCCAGTCCGACCACAGGTTGCCCTGTATGTTGACCGAGTCTGTGAGGTTGGCTGACAACATTCCGGCTGGCGTCCAGCAGTCAATGAGCCATGTATACGCCGTGTAGCTTCCGTCCGGGAACCAGATGGGCGTAAAGTGTGTCCGGCGCTTATAGGTCGAGTATTTGTTGGATGCGAACTCAAATTTAGCGTTGTATCCGGATTGCGTCTGCTCTAGCAGCCGCCAGTATGTCTTATATTGAAATTCGGGGAAATAGGTTACGGCAGTCTGTGCATCTGTCACTGCCGAGGACTGGTTGGTACTGACATTTGCCGTGGTGGTCTGGTTGATGCCATAGCCCGATTTCATAGTCTCGCCCGAAGCGGTGGGGTCTTTGGCATCGGGAACAATGCTCATTGCGGCGGAAAGGCTTGCCCTATAGGAAATCCAGTCGAACTCCCACCAACCTTCGTCTACCCAATATCCTGTATCTTCACCCGTAGAAATCCATACCCAATTGGCATGCCACCAGGGATGCCAGATTCCCCACGATGCAGAGGTATTCTGCGCTTTGCTTGGTACGGACGGCGTGGTGTAGGAGTCGTTGCGATCATCCGCCACCGGATTGGGGGGATCATTCCCTGAGAGATCGACGATCTTTGCCGTTATGGTCCCCTGGCTTGCCGAACCGCTGCCAGTCACTGATACTCGAATAGTCATCGTCTGCGGAGTGGACGGTGTTGTCCATCGCACCCACACCAGCTGGCTGTCACCCTCTGGATAATACACACCGCTTACCGTGTAGATATGGCCGCCGATAGTAAATTTAACCGTGACAGGATTATCCGGATCGGCCTGTCCGCCCCGCACAGTTACAGAGGTAATTACCTCTGTGTTGACGCGGTATTCGTAGTCAACCGTGCTGACTTCGGCAGGGTCCGCTTCAGCGCCATTGAACCGCACGATACCAAGCCCAAGTGATGAGATGATATCCGTATCCGAGGCGGCAGTAGTTGTGGAGCCGCTCCATGCTGGATAGCCGAGATCCGCGGTTTCAAGAAACATCGCCAGCGGGAGGTTTTTGTGACTGAGAGACACCATTTTGCTTCGTAGACCGCCATCCAACTGCTGATCGAAAAGCGCGGCTTCCGTGGCAGTCATAGCATACTTTGTACCCCCAAAGGTCATATAGGCAATTGGTTCTAAGAGAAGTTTATATTGACCATTAATTAAGACATCATAACTCATGCCTGTAACTTGAGCTATATAACGAATAACCAATTCATCTGTAAAATAGCTCTTGATTTGTTCTAGGCTGGCTTGCCCGCTGCCTGAGCTGATAATGCGGGGCATGGCTTTAGATGGATTAACATATGTGTATGTGTGTGTGTTTGGTGTTAATGATTGACCGTTTGAATAAGACAGTTTGCAATATATTCCAAAGTGAACTTGTATGTTGTTTGGGGTCTTGTTTGTAAAGTCTATAGGTGTGGTCACGATAGCTCTATCGCTTGCTCTCACAACAGTAACACGGACTCCTTCATCTCCAACATTCCAGTAATTTTCGCTGGTACCGCTGCCCATCCCTCCACCCCCATTATCTATATTGCCTTCGCCTTCGGCATAGGCTGTAATGGGGAAGATGCTAAACAGCAGAAGCACCAATATAAGAAAAATAGTTAATCGTTGTTTCATATAGATGCCTCCTAAGCACAAAAAAAGTACCGCAAAAACGGTACTTTTTTATGGCTGTTAAATTTTAATCCATCGATTATCTTTAGTTGCAGAGTGTCTAACACGAGTTAAAGCCCTGCAACTAAAGGTTTTGTCTGTTGTTAGATACTTTTAAACGTCTAACACGTTACCTTTTGAGAAGATAATCTCTTAATCTGTTCCCGGAGTTTCCGGTTTTCATCTTTCAATTCTTCCATCAGCACCAATTGAACAATCAATTTTTTCTTATCTTCCCGCAAATTGCTGATTTCCTTGTACAATTGCTTTATCTTCTCTGCCTGCAATTGCATTTGATCATTTGAAGCAGCAGCAACTCCTTGAGTCCGTATACCTTTTTTCATCGCTCTGAGGCTTAATATTCTTTCTTTCAATATATCGTTGTTGTACAGTGTAGCCTTTGACACGCCGGCTGCCTCTGCAACCGTTTTAAAGTTGATTGGCCTGCTGCTTGATCGTTTCAGCCTATCAATAGCCTCATTCACTCTGTCGATAGTTTCCTGGTTCTTTTTTTCTGCGTAGGCTTTCAATCCATCTGTATTTTTAGATTGCTTTTGTTTAACCATTGACTTGCACCTCCAAACTATCGACTAAAGGTTTCAGATATTTGTATTTAACATATTGCCGCTGCCAGTCTCTTTCATGACCTAATTCCCTAAATCGCATCATCTCCTTTTCCATTAATTCTAATTCCTTCTGCAATACCGGATAAAAGCTTGCTTCGGTTACATAGTTCGGGCAGTTGTAAAAGAAGCATCCGTCACCATCTGAGCAATTGCCCCTCCTGAAATCGTAAAGGCACACGCCATTGGGCAGGGGATTGAAACTCATTGATTTCGACAGTTCCGAGATAATATTATCAATTTCGGTTTCTGTCCTGCCTTTGAACTGCTGATCCAACTTGCTACGTATTTCAGCGGCTCTCATTCCTGCAAGCTTTGCCTTGGGATTCAATATCACCTCCAAATAAATTTCTTTGATTTCTTCCTCTTGAAGCGTAAGGTAATGTGAAGTCATCTCAATGGAAACATGGGCAAACTGCTTCATCACATAGGCTATTGGCATTTTCCGCTTGACCAATTCTCTGACGTAAGTGGCCCGGAACTGATGACTCATTAATGGGTAAAGATTTCCTTTGCTATCTCGGATATCCCATCTCTGAATGAATTGGGATATCTTAATAGTTGTGAAAAGATCAACCTTGTATACCACAACTTTGTTGTGAAATGGCTGCGATCTGGTTAGAAACAGTTCATGCAGGCCGCTTTCCCGTCTTAAAGGTTCTGTTGAATCACTTAATTCTTTGACTGCATCTTTTACCAATTGATTGATAAAAACTTTGTGGACTATCGCCTCACCCTTGACGGTTTTACTTAAACTGACTTCCATATAATCATGGCCGCCATCTTTGCGATGGATGCAGCCCTCCTTGATGGATAACACCTCATTGAGCCTCAACCCTGTCTGGCTTTGAATGATGATTCCGGCTTTTGTCAGGATATCCTTTTCATCATGAACAGCGTGGAAGAGTATCTTGTCAAAAACGTCCTCTGGAATGGGTTTGAATTTGTTCTTTTTCTTATCCTCTCGCGGATTCCACAAATCACTTGAAGCGATTTGCAGAAAAAGGTTGTCCGAAGGTACCGCCCAGCCTTTAATTTGTCCGACCCGTATGATTTCTTCCAAAATCCTTGAACGTTTGAATCCGGTGCTTTCCCTGTATTTTTTGACTTCTTTCAGCCAGTAGGTATAATCCAGAAATATTTCTTTTGTGATCTGCTCAAAGCTGGTGATGGAATTGTTTTTACAGTATTCAAAGAAAACGGGAAGAACTCCATTAATTTCGTGGTGAACGGAGAATGGCGTAATCCGGCTCAATCGGTGGTAGGCATATAATTTTACCGTCCATTTCATTTCCTCATTTTCAATATAACCAAAGCGTATGTGCTTGTGCGTACTTGCCAGCGTTTTTCGAGGTATGAAGGGTGCCATATCCCACATATCGTCTGTAAATTTGGAATTGCCTACTAAAATGTTTTCGTAATCTGTGTTATCACTCAGAACTTCTAATTTCATAGCTTTAGTCATGTCTGATTTCCTCCAACCGTACAATGATCTCTCTTAAAATTTGGATGGTTGCCTGAAAATGCTCTGCGTAGTGGTGCCCATACACATTGTTCTCCAATTGCTCTTCCATGGTTTTAAGATGATTTTTGTGAAACTCCAGATATTCCGGTGTTGTAATGTACCGGCTGCAGGAATAACATTTCTGCCTCTTTAGCAGTCTGTCGCATACAATCCCATTCTTAAACGGCTTTGTACAGTATCCATCGCACATCTTTGCGCCTGTTTCCCTGTTTTCCCGGAACCACTTTAACTCATCCGCATCTGGAATAACAGACTTATCCACTTGATTCACATGACCGATAATACCAATTTTGCCAAACTGTTCTGCCCGCTCTTTGTCTTTTACATCCGAATAATGCATTTTGGTTGTAGAAACTGCTGTGTGCCCCAGCACTTCCTGTATCACTTTAATATTCGTCCCCTTGGAAAGCATGTCGGTTGCAAGTGTTCTCCGGAATTGGTGTGGTTTAATTCTAAAAATGTCATCGTTTCCATCTTTTATGTCATGCCGGGCAGCAAAATCCAGCAATAAATTTCTGTACTCCAACTGCTGTATGGGCCGAACCATCCCTTTTTGGAAACCGGCTTTCATCTGATGGATAAAAATATACTGCTTAACATCATTTTTAGCCTGTTCTCTTAAGGGTTCTGTAAACCGAATGAGCGTCTTAACCGCCTCCGCACATCTGTCAGGGATAGGCAGGGGAGGCCTTTCCTTTCGGTTTTTATGATCATACCAGGTGAGGGTATATCCATTAATTACATGCGGTTCAACACAATCCGTAGTCAGCAGGAGCATGTCTCCGATACGAACACCGGAGGATTGCAGAAGAATGATGCCACATTTAACATAAGGGTTTTCTTCATTTTTCAGAGCTTCCTCTATCTGAAGGACAATGTCATCCGGAATAAATTCTATCCTAAGCTTGTCGTTCACTCCAGGGTATTCATTTCCGATAAAAATTTCTGTTTCAGGCACATAATCCGGCATATGCAATTGTCCCCAACGAATAATTGTTTTCACCACATCAAAGCACTTTTTCTGTCTCTGATATGCCAGTGGCTTTTTTGTTACCTTTGATAATTTTGTCCTCAAACTGGATATATACAAAGAAATATGATCGTTATCCAGATTCTTCAGACTCCTTAAATTCCGGCTGTCGGCAAATTCGTTGAAGTGCTTAAAGTCCGACACATCACAGTAAAGCTTCCATAAGGTTTTGCTTCGTGTTCTGTAATTGTGCCATACATAATGTTGTAATAGTTCCTTGATTTCATCAGAAGCGGCATAGGAAAAATCAAACCTTAGCTCCCGGCCGTAGAATTGCGATTGATCGTCTTTATCCGTCAACTGCCATACATTTTCCCGCGGAAGGCTATTTGTCACGGAAAACACCTCCCGACAAAGAGCTGCTTTCCCAATATTTATTCAGGCTCTCTCTTAAATATTGATTGGAAATATGGGTATATTGCTGTGTTGTCGTTATCTGTTCGTGCCCGGCAATAATTTTTACCACACTGAAATCCATGCCGCTTTCAACCAGACGGCTTATGAAGGTATGGCGCAGGTCGTGAAAATTAAAAAATATGCCCGTCCTTTTCTTCACTGTATTGAATACTTCATAAGCAGCTCTGTATGTCAGAGGCTTTCCGTAATGATTCTTTTTTAAGGATACAAAAATATAACCGTGTTCCACTTCAATAAGGCTTCTTTCTTCAATAACAAACCGGTCAATCTCCTCCAGCAGAAACATCGGCAGATACAAATTTCTGCGTTTCCCCTTGGATTTGATATCGGTCAGTACGCCCATTTGCATTGTTGAATCGGGATAGGGAATATCCTCTATCTGAAGGTCCAAAACCTCACCAATTCTCGCACCGGTCAGGTATAGAATTTTTAATATCAGTCTATCTCTTGTTGCCGACAGCACTTTGGAAAAGGCTTCAACCTCCGTATCCCTTACAAGGCGGACGGTATGGGTACTTTGTTTCACCTTAAAGATGGACTGCTTTGTCTGGTTATCGTGGCGCGCATGATGCAGAAAGCTTTTAAACATGTTAAATGGCCTGTTTATGTCTTTCATCAGGATCGGATTCTCTATTTCCTTCATCATCCCACAGTACCTGTAAAAGCTGTGTACCGTGCCTAAAATCCGGTTTATTGTTTGTGGTGTCCTGCTGCTTGACTTGAAAAGCGCCAGCCCGTCAGGACAATCTGAGTTTCTGAGATATTCCAAAAACTCACTCATCTTGGTTATAGTTATCTCATCATAACTATAGAGATTGTGATTCAGAAAATCCCAATAGATCTTCAAATCCCTCCCGTTTGCCTTAATTGTGTTATCCGCTCTGCCCTTTAGCCTCTGATATCTCAGAAAGTCCTGCACAGGCTTTACAATCTTCATAGAATCATCTAATAAAACGATGATATCTACTCCCTGGTCCTTGATAATGCTTAATTCCATAAATAAAGCACCCCCTACGTTTTTTATATGTCTAAAAAGACCAAGTCCAATAGTAACATATAAAAAACGCTTGAGGTGCCACTTACATATATCTTATGAATAACCTTGAAGTTGCTGCTCCATCTGCCTTCCGCCTATATGACGGTCTACAAGGGAAAATCCTTTGTTATCAAGTATTTATAGTTTCTTTTATTAACATTTACGTGTTAGTCACTTCAATCTAAAGAGTTCATTGAACCGACCTTGTTTCCTGTCAGTTCATCGCCGGGATTTCCGACCGTTGTTCCAGATCCGCCTCCGCCATTATCTTCAATCCATCCAAATCCGGGCACATAGATTTTTCCGTCTTTCTTATCTCCGGATTTCGGCGTTGCCGGTGTTGAGGATGAGGATGTACTGCTGTCTGGCTTTTGAGAGGGATTCGTTTTTGCTTCCTCCGAAGGCTCAGCGGGTTTCGTCACTTCTGCCTGAATGCTCTGATCAGTTCCAGTGGAATCTCCGGTATCTGTCACCTGAGAAGCCGATTCGGTCGGGGTTATGGGTTGTACGCTGACTTCCGGTGTGGGAGTCGGGGTTTCCGTAGCCGCAGGAGTTGAGACAGAGGGGGTCACAGTGTTTGTTGCCGTAGTTGAAGGCTGCACATCTGCTTCTTTGGGTGCCGCTGCTTTGAACTGCGAGGCTATCGCTATGACAAGGACGACACACACGACACCGAGTCCGGCAAGCGTGAGCCGCTTTTTTGCTTTTTCTGTCAGTTTCATGGTATGTTACCTCCTTTTTCATGTTGGTTGTCAATTTCCTTTTTTCAGTATCACACATTACCACAGACTTTTCCATAAGTCTATGGACCACGCTTCAGAACCTAAAATAAAGGCATATATTTTGCCTGAACCTTGAGATTGATTATCATCGGCGGCAGAAGGTTCCCGGCAAAGGATACCGGAACCTCCAGCCGTATCATTGTATCAGCCAGGAAGCCGTTCGTATTGTCAGGATTCGACGGGGCCAGCGGCATGTTCCGTAGGCTGACGGACAGTCCGGATAGCTTGAATTCCACGTTACTTCCGGTATATTTTACTTGGTAGCCGTTCTCCTGCGTAAGCCCCAGCACCTTGTCCAGCCGGCTGTAAATGTCGCCGTAATTGAGACTTTGCTCGAACTCGGCCGCCGAGGGCTGGTATGCTCCGCTATAGCCCTCCCTCACGCCGTGATACACGTTTTCATAATTATCGTTTACCGTCGAAATCACAGCGGATTGTACCGCATCCCGGACACCCTGCGCGATGATCATCAGCCGAATGCCTTCGGAAGCGGCGCAAAGGAACAGCAGCAGAGCCAGGGTGACCGCAACGGTGAGGGGAAAGGCTGTCCCTTTCTTGCTTTTGAGTATAGCACATAATTTTCCATTTGTCACTTGTAATACACCTCGCTCTTACCGGACGCTTCAGCCTTCAGAGTAACAGGGAAGCTTCCAAAGCCGCCGAACAGCCCAATATCCGCCTGAGTGGTGAGCGTTACGGTGAATTCCTCGTTCAACTGGATTCTTCCAGTTTTCGACCATGTAATATTTGGAGTCAGCCCTGTCTGTTCCGTCAGGACCTGCGCCCGGAGGGTGGTTTCCGTGCCGACGCGTCCGGCGATCTCCGCTTCCCGGCACAGCTCTGAGGCGTAAGTGTCCAGCTTGTTTTTCGTTATGAATACCGGCATGACGCTGACAGCAACAGCGAGAACCAGCATGACACACAGCACCAGCACTGCCACATCGATATACCCCTCGCCGCGCTGGGAACGGAGGAGCTTCAGCATAAGCGTACCCCCTCGTTCTGTTCCGGGGTCTGCCCATCCTCCAGCATGGCATAGTCCCCCTCTCCCAGCCCTTTGTCGGCGATGTTCCAGAGCACATGGTCCATTTCGTCGGCATGGGACACATTCTGCTCCGCCAGCCACTGGTCGCTCACTAACTGGAGCGGGTTATCAAACCGGAGCAGGTAATCCGCATAATCCGGATTACAGCCACCCATAAGCTCATCATAGACGAGCTTTACCGCGGCGATCTCCGCGGCCTGCTCAATGAGGTCGGAAGCGGGTCGGTCCTGGAGCTGCTGGAGGTAGGTGCGGTAGTTTGCCTCAATCCGTTCCTGCAGCTTCTTTTCAAGTTTTTTTCTTTCCATATCCATATGGGTTCCTCCTTTTTAAAACATGTTGCCAAGGGACGTTAAGATCTGAACCGCGATGATCGCCATATATGTCAGCAAAAAACACATCAGCATCACGAAGGAAAACACGCGGATTTTCGGCGGGATTTTCTGCGCCTGTCCCTTGAGCCGCTGGAGCTCCAGTGCCTTGAAGTCATGAGCCAGCATCTGAAAATACACGGCGCTGTCATCGCCCCGTAGGACGCCGATGAGTCCTCTTACTACATCGGACAGCATGGGCGAGTTGAGCCTTGCTTCAAACCGGGTCAGGGCGGCCTCGTAGGATGAGGAGCGCATGTCGGCTGTCAGCACATCCAGCTCCCGCACGAAGGAAGGACCGGCGTTTTTCTTGTAATTCTCCAGCATTGCAAGTACATCTCGGCTGGATTTTAAGGTCTGCTCGACCGTCGCCACAAACCGGGGCAGCTCGCCCTCGATCTGATCGCGTTTTGCCTTCAGTCGTTCATCAGCCTTGCGGATTTCCTTAAAGTAGGTCAGAACAGCGAGGATGATCAGGACCGGCGTGACCAAAGGAAGCAGGAGCAGACATGGAATAGCGCCCAGCAGGATGGCTCCGGCCTTGGTGATGGCGTAGGCTGCGTAGACCTCCGGGGTCATGGAGTAGCCTGCAGCCTTGAGGATATTTGCCATCCGGCTGTGCTTGTACTCATCCATGCGGATATGCTTTGACAGCCGGACCGCGCCGGACATGATCCAGGCTTCTATGGTTTTTGCGGCTTTTTTGTTACCTTTTCCTGCCTCCAGCATAGCCTTGGCCGCTTTCATGGTGGGCAGCTTCAGAATATCCGAGAGGACAAAAAACAGCCCCGCGGCAAGCAGGATTCCTGCTAAAAATAATTGCTTTATCATCTGCGTCACCTCCTGTATTCAATGGGCTTGGTCAGTCGGATCACAAATGCCGTGGAAATAAAGATGGCAGCAGCACACACTGCCAGAATGATCTGTCCCACCACCGTATACATCAAGGTGTGGTACCAGTCCTTGTTGAGTAAATACATGATGGGTACATTCCCAACCACCAGCATCGCCATGATAATGAATTCCTTCCGGGGTTCGAATACCAGGTATTCCAGCTCCGCGTTAACAATGCGCATGTCGGACAGCTTGCTGACAATGGGGGTCAGGGTGGTTTTCAGGCTTCGGTCGTACTGGCAGGCGGCGATGGCGTCACACCACTCCCGGAAAACCTCGTTTTCAATTTTCGGCTTCATCGCATGGAGAGCATCGTCAATGTCCGGACTGATGAGCTTTACCTGCGCCAGAAATCCGGCAAAAACACTCCGGACCGGTGGGTTCAGGTAGGGGAGACTTTCCTCCACCGCCGTCACGATATCCTCGTTCCGCAGATATGCCGTGGTGATGATGGATAAAGCCGTTTCCAGCTCGGCGGCGATGTTCTTTTTGTAGTGGCTTGATGTCAATCGGACGTACCAGAACGGAAGAAACATCATACCGACTGCCAGCACCGGCACCAGAAAAACATTCCCCATGAGGATGGCAAGGCTGGCGCCGCCGGCAAAGCACAGCAGGGATGCCGCGCAGATAAGGGAAAAGCGGCTGCTCCGTCCGGTGATCTTGAGGATTTCCTGCACCTCCGTGATCTCTCGCCGGAAAAAGGACATTTTTTTGCGCCGGGCGGCCTCGTTGATCTCTGAACGGATGCTCTTGTTTTTCCGGGTCAGAAACCCGAAGAGGCCGTCGGTAAACGCAAGGGGTGAGATTCCGAGCAACAGAAAAGCGCCGGCAATCATACCGACGCAGGCAATTAAAAGGATTGCGGTCAAGCTACTGCACCTCCTGTCGAAAGAACGCGGTTTAAGGTGTCCTGAGGCATCCCGTTTTCCAGAAAGCGCTTCTGCAGGCTGGGTGAAATCCCCTGTACCGCCCGGTGGTTCCCGTTGATGATGAACTTCCCGTTTTCCACGCGGTTCTCGGTGATCTGGAACTGGAAGAGGCTGCGGTAATTCCTTGTACCGTCTGGAAGGATTTCACACTCCATAACCTCCATGAGACGACGCTGTTTGTTTTCGAGCTGCTTGGCGAATACCACAATGGGGAACGCCTCGGTAACCAGATCCATCAGTGTGTTATCCGCCATATCATACTTGCGCTTGCATAGGGTGACCATGCGACGCCAGGTGGCTTCACAACTGTTGGAGTGGATGGTGGTCAGCACCGTGTGACCGGTTCTGGCTGACTCCTGGGCGGCGTAGGCTTCCGGTCCGCGCATCTCACCCACACAAATGATCTCAGGATTAAAGCGCAGAGCCATGTCCAGTAGGATGTCCTGATCGATATTCTGTTTTTCATTTTCACTGAACCGGGTCAAAGTATGGATGACGCTGTTTGTGATCTTGCCGTCCATCTGCCGGATCAGCGCCAGCTCACGGGAGCCGTTCTCAATGGTAAATATTCTTTTGTTATCGGGGATGGTAGTCAGGAGCCATCCGGCCAGCGTGGTCTTGCCGGAGCTGGTTGCGCCAGCCACGCAGACGGATATCCCATAACGCAGGCATTCCGCCAAAAAGTCCAGCATGGGTTCTGTGGCGGTGCCGCCCCGGATAAAGTCAGCCTTTTGCATGGACTGCGGGTTTACGATACGGATACTGGCGGCAACGCCTACGTCCTCATCCACCAGTGGAGTTTTTAACGCCGCAATACGGATGTTCTTGCTTAGATGCCCCAGGATGGCGGGGCTTGCGTTGTCCAGTACCATACCGGACACATGGAGCATACGGCGAACCACATTGATTGCGTGAGCGGGGCTGTCAAACCGTTCGTCCAGCTTTCTGGTGTGACCATTGCTGTACTGCACCTCTACATCGTTCCAGGCGTTAACGTCAATTTCTTCAATACCCGTGCCGAAGATATACTTGGTTAAAAACGAGAATTCCGCCATCTCCGTGTATAAGGCATCCACCAGCTGCGTCTGCGTCATACCGGCCACAGTTAGGCGGTAATCCTGCACATACTTTGTGATATAGCGTTTGACCTGCGCCTTTACTTCCTCGGTTCCTCCGTCCGTGATCAGCGTCGCGTATTTGCTGGAGATATACTCCTGCACATCCTGCAGCACCGAGCGGAACTCCCGGACCGTTTCCCCGGAGGAGAAGAACAGGTTCTGATTGCCCGTCATGTTTGGAGCAGATAAGATATCCGGCTGTCCTGATTCTTTTTTCATGCGCCGTACACCTCCTTTGCGATTTTGGCGATCTCCGAGCGGAAGCCACGGCTGTCCTTGAGCGCCAGCTCCCCAAGCAGGTTTCCCGCCAGCGCCAGATTCTCCAGCTCATAGGAATACGGGATTTTAAACGCCATGTTGCCCAGCACCTGCTCGATGTGCTCCCCGGCCTGATTGGTTTTCACGTTGGATGCCGCCTTGTATTGCTTATCCGCGTCCCATTTCTGTTCCTGTAACAACGGGAGCTGGCTGGACAGATAACTGACCGATTTAAGGTCGCAGTTCACCAGCCGGAGGACGGAATCTGCCTCCAGAAGCGCAACCGCCGAGAGGACATCATAGGCAATGTAGCTGCCGCAGTCGATGATGACATACGGGGCAACATCCCGCAGGTGGTCAATGAGTTCAACCGCCAGTTCCGGAGTATAGGGCGGATATGTATACATATTCTCGCCCTTCATCATACCGATGATGGTCAGATAGCCCATCTTCTTGAGGGTGATGCAGTTCTGGCGGATGAGGGTATCGGTGATGTGGGTCGCCGCCAGAATACTGCCCAGGGATCGTTCGCATTCCAGGTCGGCAGGCGGACAAATACATGGCAGCATCGGAGCCGTCATATCGCAAAGAAGCAACGCAACGTTGCGCTTATGATCGGCCAGATACTTGGCAAGGCGCACACTGACGGTGGTCTTGCCGCTGCCGGGACTGCCCCACACGGCCAGAACCTGAACATCCGGTTCCAAATCCTCCTGGGGCGGCTTCAGCTGGTTTCGGGAGAAAAGACTCCCTTTCATGAAATTCATCATCAGCGTCCCCCGCTTTCCGTGCTTTGCGATTCTGCAGCGGTATTGGCTGCGGCGGCTTTGGCTGAGCTGCTGGTTGATGTGCCGCCCGCAGCGCTGCTTGTCGATGTGGCATTGCCTGTTGTGGAGGTACCGCTTTGGCTCTGCGAGGGTTTCGGATACAGTGCTTCCAGCAGTTTATCCTGAATGGCAAGGAATTTCTGGGCGCCATCCTTGGTGCCTCGGTATATCAGAGACAGGTGGAGCTTTCCCTCAGAGTCCAGCTCCGCCAGGATTTTCGCCTGCTCCGGCGATACAAGAAGGGTTACGGTGGCGGGAAGCTGCTTTTCATTATTCGAACTTGTGGATTTATCCGTTTGTGTATCGGCCTGATCGGTGTCATAGCCGGAACTGGCGGTCACTCCGACGACCTCCACATAGGTCAGCTCGGTGGGGATGACCGTGGAGCCCTGCTTTTTGTAGTCCGGGGCAATGACGCTGACAATATCTCCGGAGGCCAGCTTGCCGGATAAGCCCTCCGCGAAGCTCTTGATGGTGACGGAAATGGCCTGTTTGCTTCCGTTCAGATCATACAGGTAGGCGTTTTCCGAAGCCGGGCTGTCCGACAGTTTGGCGGCGAGGATGTAATCGCCGGGCGACAAATCTGCCTTGGTATACTTTCCGATCACCGAATCGGCTTTCGTCATGACGTTTTCGGGCAGGTTGTAGCCGCCTACCTCCACAGCCTGCACCATATCCTTGGAGATTTGTTCGCCGTTTTGGATGTCCTTGACCACCCGGACTACGGTGGTTTTCTGCGATACACTCTGGTTAAAGAGAGGCGTCAGCGCAAAGCAGATAATCAGGGAAAGCACGATGCAGATAGCCCCCAGCACCGTGCGGTTTTTCAAAAAGCTCATAGAATGTTCCTCCTAAAAAAAGAAATAGGCTGCCAGGCAGCCGAGAGAGAAAAAAGGCGCGAGGGGATATGATTTTCGTATATCCCCTCTGTGCGCCTTTTGGATCAGGGTATATATGGCATGAAATATCAGCATGGCGGTAAAACCAAGGATGATCCCCGCCATGCTTTTGTGAAGGCCCAGCACCAGCCCTACCGCGGCGGTGTACTTGATGTCCCCGCCGTCCAAACCGCCAAGCCAGAGGGCAATGCCGAAAAAAATGACGGCGGTTACGAGTCCCAGCAGCTTTTCCGGCGTAAAGGTCAGTAACCCGGTTAAGGCAATCCCAATACAAATACAATCCGGTATGAGCTGCTTTCTAGCGTCGCACACGGAAGCCGCGAACAGTAGAGCGGTAAAAAGTCCGCCCTGCAACAGCAGCGGCAGGTTACTTCCCATAATTGAACATGTCCGTGATCCGCTGCTTCAGGGTCGGAAGCACCGTTTCTCCGAACAGGGCATAGAGCCCGGCGAGGACAAGCGCGCCGATTACAACGGCCATTAGGATTTTTATGGCGGTATCCACAAATCCCTCCCCGCGCTGGGAGCAGAGCAGGGTCTTTGCCGTGAGATACTTCAAGGTCAGATGGTCACGGATATTGACCGCCATGTTGGACAGGTTTCTCTTGATCTTGTTCAGGAATTTCTTCATATTAATTTACCTCCGATATTTTTGTTGTAGTTGTTGTGTGACAAGGATGGCGGGACCTATAGTCCCGTCATCTGCATGCCGGAGCGCTGCTCCGGCGTTTGTTCAAAAGGGGATACTTCCGCCTTCTGCTGGTTCTGTCCCTGGCTCTGCGTCAGAGCCTGATGGTAAGCGTCAATGACGACGTTGTTCAGCTGCTCCCGGAATTCCTTGGTTACCGGGAAGCAGATGTCCTTGTATTCACCGCTTCCGGCCTTGTAGCTGGGCATGGCTACAAACAGCCCCTTAGTGCTGTCCATCACCTTCACGTTGCGGATGGCAAAGCAGTCATTCAGATTGACGGATGCGATAGCACGGATATTGCCCTCCGGCCGGATGGAGCTGATTTTCACATCTATCTTCATGGGCAGGGGCTGTTCCGCGGCGGTCTGTGCATCCTGCTGGGGAGCCTTGGGTGCTGCCTGGGTTTTACTCATGGTCGATTCCTCCTTTTCATTAATAAAGCAGCCTTCCGGCTGCGAGTGACTTGGGTTACATACTCATCTGCGGGCCTTGCTCCAGCTCTTGTCCCGATTCCTGAAACGGTATCTCCCGGAAGCCGAAGCGGTCGACATAGTGGAAGGAGTTGCCCGATTCATCATACAGCTCCACGACGTCCGACATAGAGAGGCTGTGCCCTTCGTAGCTGGGCGGGTGGTCCAGGTTGAATTTAGCATAGAGTTCCTCCAGATCGTTGGTTTCCACTTCGCCGTCGTATACCACTTGGTAATTGGAAGGGTCAGGCTCCCCGAAGCGCTCCGTGAGTTCGTCGTATCCGATGAATTTCATCATAATATCGGCATCCGGCTTCAGCTGATGCACCCTGCATTTCTTCAGCACCTGCAGGTTGCCCTCCGGGTCGAGCTTACCCGTCGCCAGACGGTCAAAGGTACCGGGCCTCCACTCAATGTTAAGCCCTTTGGTGTTTGAAAGATAAGATTTCAGCTCATCGTTTTCAAACATCGGGTCCACTATGGCCGTTGCCCGTTTGGTGTCAAGATAGCCCGCCGTATTGCCATAGTAGAGAATGCGGTTGTTTTTGATTTGGATTCCGTTCATATAGCACCTCCTTGCGTCACATTCCTCCCATTGTCTGCTCCATGCCGGACTCCTGGGATGCAGACTCCTGAGAAGTCCATCCGGTCATGGATTTGATGACCATGGCTTCCTCCTGCAGTTTAGAGACACCCAGCTTTTCGTTGTTGTAATCGGCCAGTTCCCGGTTCTTTTCCGGATTGCCGGTATCCCAATCCGATTTGTAGTAGCCGGTTTCGCCATGCTTGACGCAGATCAAGCTCCCATCACTGGACAGGGTGGAAAAGCACATTTCCGGCAAATCCTGTTCTGCATCCAGGAGCTTTTGAAGCTGGCTCATTTCCTGCTGACGCTTGTCGTAGATATATAGATAGGCATTGTAATCACCCTGGATCGGTGTACACCGTAGGCAGTAACGGTAATGCTCGCTTTCGGCAACAAACCCATAGCTTCCTCTGGAGCCGTCGCCCAGCTTGCCGTCACCATGGCCGCAGCAATATTCCGACATTGCGGAGAGATTTCTCAATGGTCCCATCTTGCGAAGCTCGTTCACGAAGGACTGAAGCTCCGACTTGAATTCCGGTGTATTTAACGTGTCCTCATTGTGCGGCCACCAGGTTGACCAGAACTCCCTGCCTCCATGCCCAAAGTCGACGCGCAGGTGGCCGACCGTTCCGAG
This sequence comes from Desulfomonilia bacterium, assembly GCA_036567785.1. NCBI lineage: Bacteria > Pseudomonadati > Thermodesulfobacteriota > Desulfomonilia > Desulfomonilia bacterium. The sequence goes on from DATCTV010000033.1 coordinate 72,203, forward strand.
CTCATGATCCTTCCCATCCTGAGAATAAAACAGCCCCGCTTCCTCAGTCGAAGCGGGGCGCAGACAAAGCCTTTGGTTTTCAGCGCTCATTGGCGATTCCTCCTTTTCTGATTTCCGTCTGCTCTGCCGGGTTACTGGAAGTAGAACGTGACGGAATAAGTGATGTTACTCTTATTGTACATGCAGTCATGATTGGTGTAATAGTAAAACTCCAGTTGGCTGTAAATCCCGGCCGCCAGATTACGGCTGAAGGTGATGCCGTTGGTCGTGGTCCCATAATCCAGCTGGTCCCACTGTCCAGTCAGTATGTTATACCCGCGGACGCGACCGTAGTCGTTACCGGAATGCCCAGACACAGGCGGCACTGTAAAGGTATAGCTGGTGATAGTCGCGCCTGCGATACCCTGCTCCAAGATAACCGATTCCGGGCCGGTCAGCGTCATGCCGCCGCCCTTGTTAGGGTCGGCGACAAAGAACACGATAGCCGCCCAGGGTGATTCCGCTCCCGTGGAGTCTACAGCTTTCACACGAACTACATTCTTACCCAACGGGTAGCTGGTACTGGTTTGGGCCGGCCTGCCCTCCCACACATAGGTGATGGCATCGCCGTCCGGGTCGGTGCTGCTTGCCGTGATAGTGATCGCTACACCGGGAGCTATACTGTTGCCATCCGGCGTGCGGGTTATAACGGGTGTGGTCGGCGCCGAGTTGGTCACCGTGAAGGTTATGCCTGTCCAATCGGAATACAGCCCCCAGGCATCCTTTGCCCGGACATAGACTGTATGGCTGCCCACGGCATAGTAGCTGTCGGAGGTGTTGCCGGAGTATTCCAGAGACACGGAATCCCCGTCCGGGTCGGAAGCGTAGGCATAGAGGTTGACCAGGAGATTACCATCCTTGGCTGTTCTGGTTACCGAGGCGCTACCTGAAGGCTTGTTTGGTGCACTGTTGGTGATGGTGATGCCCTGTGAGTAGCTGAAGGTTCTGCCTGCGCTGTCGGTGGTGTTGGCCGTCAGGACATAGCTTCCTGTGGCGCTGATGGCAATGGTGCCGCCGCTGTTCGACAGACTTCCTGTGTAGCTGGCTGCGCTGCCGTCCGTTGTCAGCGACCAGTTGAGGGTTCTGCCCTCCAGCCCGGAGGTTGATGGTAACGATACGCTGAATCCGGAACCGATATGTGCAGAAGAAGGAACCGTAAACGCAAAGCTGGCGATGGGCTTGATTGTTCCGGCATTGGAGGTAAAGGTGAATTTTCGCCCGTTGGTGTCGGTGACTACTGCCTGCAGCTTCACGGAAATGGTTTTATCCGTATAGAACCGCAGGGTGCCGCCGCTCATTCCAAGGGTTCCGGTGGCATAATCCGTGTAGGGCTTAAAAGCGCCCCCATCGACGGAAAGGTACCAGCCTGCCGTGGCTCCGCTCAGCTCGGTGCCGGAGGCGGTGACTGCCATAGACTCGCCGCTGTAGGTCAGCGTTGGGATGCTGATGCTCATGGTTGGGATGGGGGATATTGTGAAGCTCCGGCTTCTTGTAAACGTGCGGCCGGTGGGGTCCGTCATGGTCAGGACGAGTTCATACTGGCCCTTCGAGGGGAAGGTGATCGTGCCGCCATTCTTGGTCAGGGTGCCGGAAACATAAGTAGAATACGGTTTGGCATCACCAGTGCCCTGAATGATCGTCCAGTCCGCGGTGAGATTATCCAGATCGGTACCGCTGACGCTGACCGTCCCGGCTTCCCCGGTGTACCAGGGCTGCGGGATGCTGATGCTCATGGTCGGAATGGGATAGACCGTGAAGCTCCGGCTTTCCGTAAAGGTACGGCCGTTGGTGTCCTTCATGGCCAAGATCAGTTCATACTGCCCCTTCGTGGGGAAAGTGATTGTACCGCCGTCCTTGGTAAGCGTGCCTGTAGCGTAAGTGGAATATGGCTTTGCAGTGCCATTCCCTTGCTTGATGGTCCAATCTGCGGTGAGGTTATCCAGGTCTGTACCGCTGACGCTGACCGTTCCGGCTTCTCCGGCATGCCAGGTCTGAGGGAGACCGACTGACATAAACGGGATGGGAAAGGCAATAAAGCTCTGACTTCTTACGAAGGTACGGCCGGTGGGGTCTGTCATCGTAAGAATCAGCGTGTACTGTCCTTTAATTGGGAACGTGATCGCCCCGCCTGTTTTGGTCAGGGTGCCGGAGGCATAAATGTAATAAGGCTGTGCGCCGCCGTCGCCCTGAATGATCGTCCAGTCTGCGGTGAGGTTATCCAGATCGGTACCGCTGACACTGACCGTTCCGGTTTCACTGGCGTACCAGATCTGCGGAACATCTAGCAGGATGGACGGGATGGGATAAACCGTGGTGGAGGCGCTGTAAGAGAACACACGGCCCAGAGCATCCGTCATGGAGGCGGTCAGGGTGTATTCTCCAACCTCCTTGAACTGGATTTTGCCGCCGTAAGCATTCAGGCTGCCCTCCAGTGCGTCGGAGAGCTCTGTCGGCTTGCCGTCCTTGGTTAGCGTCCATTCCACCGGCAGCACATTATTGTTGCCGCGGGTTCGAAGGTCGACGGTGCGGTCGGTATGCGTTGATGCCGGCAGTTCAAAGGAAATGTTCAGCACCGGCAGGACTTCGATCTTGCCGCCGTCCTCGTAGAGGAACACGCGCCCGGTTTCGTCGGTGATCCTTGCGATGAGCTCATAGGTACCGGCGTGCTTGAAGCGGATGATTCCGCCATTGTTGTCCAGCGATCCGTCGATGTAGGTCGCAAGATCTTGGAATCCGAAGCCGTTCTCCAACAGCCATTCCACTTTTAAGTTCCCTAATTCCAAGGTTTCTGGAATCACAGAAACAGCAGTATCGGTGTGGGCGGTTTGCGGCAGCTTGAAGGTGATGCTGGGTACCGGATAGACCTTGATGGGTGCGGTATAGCTGTAGGTTCTGCCTGCAGGGTCGGCAAAGGCGGCTTTCAGCACATATTCGCCCTTTTCCTTGAAGCGGATGGTGCTGTTCGTGTCCGTGAGCGTTCCTTCGATGCAGTCGGCAACAGGCACGGCTTTGCCGTCTTTTATCAGTGACCACTGGATTTCTGCAGTTCCAAGATTCTGGAATGTTGCCTTTACAAGAACACTGGTGTCGGTATGTGTGATCTCCGGCAGATAGAAACCAACGGAGCCCACAGGGTAGACCGTGACGGTCTGTGAGGCTTCGAAGGTACGGCCGGTTTCATCGGTGAGGGTTCCGGTCAGTATGTACACGCCCTTGTCCTTGAACCGGATGTTTCCTCCCGCATCGGTCAGGGCGCCCTCCAGCTCGTCGGATAGCACAGCGGCTTCACCGTTCTTGGTCAGGCTCCACACTACGGACAGGCCGCCGTTTTCAGTCAGCGTGGTGGCTACCTCCACGGTCTTGTCCGTATGGGAAGCAGCGGGCAGCGTGAAAGCAATACCGACTATCGGGTAAACCTTGGTGCTCTCGGTATGCGTAAAAATGCGCCCGGTTTCATCGGTGATGGTGGCGGTCAGCGTATAGCCGCCCTTGGTCTTGAACACAAAGGTGCCGCCGTCATTCCCCAGCGTACCATCCAGTATGTCGGCCATCTGAGCAGGCGCTCCATCCTTTTCCGCTGTCCACACGATGTCGTGGCCGTAGAGTTTTTCTGGTGAGAAGGTGAGCGTAGTTGATTTATCGGTGTGGGTAGTTTCCGGCAGGTCAAAGGTCAAGTCAATCACAGGATAGACTGTCACTGTCTTGCTCAACACGGTTTCTTTTCCTCTGACGTTTTTCGCTGTCGCCGTGAGAGTGTACTTGCCTTCCTCCTTAAACTGGATTGTGCCGCCCTCCAGTCCCAGGGTGCCGGTGACGGCGTCGGCCAGCGCCACCGGCTGTTCGGAGCCGTCCACCGCCGTTTTCGTCATTGTCCAAGTGAAACTCTGCATGTATTTCCATACGGGCATCACCTTGATTTCGGTGTCGGTGTGCGCCGTTTCGGGCAGGTCAAACCGCACCTGCGCATCCGGGACATAATAAGAACCGCCGCCTGAACCACCACCCGGCGTGGGTGTCGGTGTCGGGGTCGGGGTCGGAGACGGGGTTGGTGTCGGCTGTTCCTTATCAGGGTCGGTAGGCGTCGGTGTCGGCGTCGGCGTAGTGGTATCGGTTGCCGGGGTTGTCGGGGACGGTGTTGGAGTAGCCGGCTTCGGGTTCGTCTTATCGATCAGATCATCGGCTTCCCCTTTGGTCACCGGGTCGTTCGGATGGAGCTTGTTGTCATCCGTGTCCCCGATGATGCCATCCTCCTTTCCGACGATGACATAGCCCTTGTCATCGTCCGCGATATCCGACTGGTCATCGTAGCCGCTGTGTCCCTGGGTGTTTTTCGCTTCCTCGTCCTGGCCCTTGGCACGCACCATCATTTTAATGATCTCGGCGCGGGTGATGGGCTCGTCGGGCTTGAAGCCGTCCGGGTAATCGGCAGGGTCAATGATGCCGGCGTCAACGAGGGCCTCGATGTACTTCTCCGCCCAATGTCCGTCGATGTCGGAAAAGCTGGGCGTGTCTTTTCCCGATCCGGCGGTGTCCAGCTTCAGCTCCTTTGCCAGCTCCGCGGCAAATTCCCCGCGGGTGATGATGTCATTCTGACCTATGAACAGTTCAGGATGCAGGCGATAGGCAATATATAAGCCGCTGGTCACCAGCAGCACTGCCAGAAGAAATACCGCGAGGATACATTTCCTTTTGTCTTTCAGGTTCATAAACTTTTCATTCCTCTCTTCGTTTTAAATTTGACTGTGAAAAAGCCGGAACCATATTCTCGATTCCGGCTTTAAGTCCTTAATATTTTCATAGCTTCAGCTGCATGCCTCCCGGCTCCTGCCCATCGCGGTGTGCATCCAGTATCTCCTGCGTTGGGTAGATGACCTTTCCCTCCACCATTTCAAAAACGCAGAAGTCATCCCGGTCACAGATCATGATCCTGTGCTGGTAGTCCTTCTGCATTTTGATGTAATCCTGTACCTCCTTGGGGCTGCACAGCCATACACCGGAGGTGTAGCGGCCGTCCGGCAGGTAGCAGTAGCCGCTGAACTGCGGCTCGTTTCCCTTTAAATCCAACGCGCCGATGGGTCGGATTTGAGAGAGCTGGAGGCGGGCCGTCTCGGAGAGGGCTTCCGGTTTTGCGATGCCGAAGACGTCGCTCCGATTCCAGCGGACATGTTCGCCATCCGCAAGAGAGACAGTGAAAATGGAACGGCCAATAGGATAGGGATTGCTGCCGTTGCCTCCGGTGCAGAAATAGAGCTGCCGTTCCGCGCTTCGGTATTCCTCCGGCAGTGCGGAAGAATGAAGAACGATCACTTTTCCCGTGATGGACATGTCATAACCGACCTGCTGGCAATCCTCCTGTGCTAATAGGGTTTTATCACTCATGGCGTTGCCCCTTCCTCTGCTCAACGAGTTCCAGGAGCTTTGCGGCAATGGAAATCTGCTTTTCCTCCGGCATCTCCCGGATAGCAGCATGGACATAAGCTTCCACGGCCTCCGGCGACAGATCGCCCACCTCAATGAGATCAACCTTCTTCACGCTGATGGTTCCCTGGCTAATGCTGAGCTTCACGATATCGCCGTAGTCCATGCCGGAGGCGGTACGGAGTTCTTTTGGAATAAGGACGCGGCCCTTGCCGTCCACGATTTTATAAATTGGTTTCTTTTTCATACGAAGTAGCCCTCCTTTTTCATGACGTCGCGCACAGTTTCAGGGTGGATGCCGAAGGATTGAAACAGGGTTTTGAGACCGTCCGGCAGACGGTTCAGGATATCCGACTCCTTGATGATGATAGCGCCGGGAACGCAGGTGACGTCCAGATCGCTGTCGATGGGAATGCCAGCGGCGTTTAAAAGCTCATGAGGAAGCGCGAAGTCATCCTCCGCTTCACCGTCCTCCGGTTCCTCATCCTCGTCACAGTCCGGAGCGAATGCAAAGGTTACCGGGGTATCTGGCGAGACGACCATCACCGGGCAGGGAAGCAGTCCTTCCTCTGAAATCGCCAGGGTCACGGTCATCTCTGAGTCTGGCTGGATAGCCGCCGCGTTGATGAATTCCATGGGCAACGGCAGGCGGCCTTCCTTGTCTACGCAAATACGTTTTTCAATCAGTTTCATAATGGTTTTCCTCCTAAATTTGATTTTTGAATAGTTATTCCATGCCATAAAATCCGGCAAGGTCGAAGAGCCCCAGCTGGGTCGGCATATCCCGCAGCCGTTCGCCGGTGTCGTAGTTGGAGATCAGGACTTCGGCATACTCGCTGCCGTTATCATAACGCTGGGCCAGATTGTTCAGGCGGCTGACCGATTCAATCTGGAAGTCCTGATATAGCTCCCGTATGAATTCACAGTCGTTGTAGCTTACCAGACACTTGCCCTGACAACCTGCCAGCGCATCCCGCAGACGGTAGTGATCCTCCTTGAGAAATTCCACCGCATAGTGACCTTCTGTCAAATAGTACGGCGGGTCGCAGTAGATAAAGGCGTTCTCCCGGTCGTATTGCTTGATTACATCCTCGAAGTCCTTATTCTCGATGACGGTATCCTTTAATCTTCGGCTGCCCTGCCAGAGCAGATGAAAGGTCTTACGGATATCGAAGGGCTGGCAGCCGTAGCTGGTACAGCCGCTTCCGTAACTGTAGCGTATGAGCTTAAAGAAGGCAGCGGCGCGTTTGATGTCATTCATCTGTGCCTTCTCAATGAGGATGGTTTTGATTTCCTCGAACTGGATCGGAGTCAGCTGCCGCTGAGCCAGCTCCAGTTCCTTCAGCATAAATTCGCTGGTGAATTCCTCCTTCTCCAGATATCGTTTTAGGACCATAAACTCGTCGCGGCCGTTTAATGGAAGGAATCCCAGTTCCGTCAGGAACGCCATCGGCTGGTCACGGACACAGCGGAACAGATTCGTCAGGTCGGAATTATAATCGTTGTACACCTCCATGACCGCGTTCAGGGGACGCCCAAACAGCACCCAGCCTCCGCCGCCGAAGACTTCGACATACCGCCCGTATTCCTTAGGCATCCTTTGGTAAATGAGATCCCGCAATGCTTTCTTGCCGCCCACCCAGCTGATGATGCTGTTCATCGCATCACCTGCCTTTCTTTTTGCCGTGTATCCGATCCAGGTCGGTCTTTAAACAGGAACCGTCGGGACTCCAGCAGATAAATCCGACGCCGGGATAAGGACAGCCCTCGCAGCGGGAAGGCTCCTTCGGGGAAGGTATCGTAAACTTCGGAGGTCCGGTGATCTCCGCGACTGTTTTTTCTTCTGTTTTTAAATCATGATTCATAGCTTCAGCTCCTTCCTCGGAAAACAAAAAAGGCGCTGCCTTTTTTGTAAAGACAGCGCCATTCTGTTCCGATATGTAGTTGGCCGGTCAACGCATCTGTTGGCCGGTTTGCTTGATGGAAAAGTCCAGGGTCATTTCCTGGTTGTTGCGGCGGATGATGCCATAGGGAGTAGTGATGGCTTTTGCTTCCTGCATCCATTTGGAATCGCAGCGTGAAAAGTGGAGCAGCTTCAAGTCGGGATCGCTTTCCGGAATGTGATAGCGTAGGAGGAATTCCTGCCTTGCATATTCTTCTGGTGAGGATAGGTCAGGATTAAAATCATAGCAGTCCAGGTTTCTGGTCAAGTCCAACGCCTGGTCGATGTCCGAGCAATCGCTGATTTCCAGGGCAGCTTTGAATTTCGGAAGCTCTCCGGCGTTCTCCAGTTCTCGGATACGTTCGGCAAGGAGATTCATTTTATCAATGTCCTCACTGAAAGAGAAAGCCTGCTCCAGCATCGGAATGGGACTGGAGCAATGGGTAAACACACATTCCTCCAGTGATACCGCACCCAGCTGCTCCAGTGCCGCGAGGATTTTCTTATCTCCAGCCGGCAGGAGAAGCGGCACAGTCTTATCCGGTTCCTTATCTTCCATATTAAAATCCGCCTCGGCTAGCTGGAGTTTGAAAATATATGGTGCTTCCTCCGGGAGATCGGGAAGGTGAGCGCCGTCATAGATTTGGTTCATAACACCGGAGCCATGCACTACATAATAACCATTCTTGAATATACCGCCTTCCGCTTTCCGCTGCTCATAACCGATTTTCTCATAGTCCAGCAGCTCCAGCAGTTCCTTCTGATACTCCGGCGGTATATGATTGACCGCGTCGATGAAGTCGTTGTCCACATAGAATTTTCCGAGCTCCCGATCATTGTTCACGGGAACCACATGGACATCCTCCAGACTATAAGTTAGATTAATGAGTGCTTTCATGTCCGGCCGTTCATCGCCCATCGCCACACACCCGTTGAAAGCCAGCAGGTCATGCGTGGGCAGATCGCTGATGCGGTGTGCCAAAAAATTTAGTTTGTCGAGGGAAGGCTTCTCCTGAATGAAGTTCAGTTCCTCGCCCTGCATATTAAAGCACTCGACAATTTGATATGGCAGACCGTCCCTGATCCGGGCGCGATCCATTGCGTCCTGTATCTCGTCCCGGCTGGCGGGAAGGTTTAGGTAAGCACCGACATATCCCGGCGCGTCATATAAGTCCGACCGCATGAGTGTAACGATCATCACTTTTTCTTTCTGCATTTGATCAACTCCTTCTGAAATAAAAAAGCGCCCTTCAGTTTCAGGTAGAAACCAAAGAGCGCTACATGTTCATCTGCAATCCCTGGTCGGGATAGAGGATAGCGAAGCGTGCAGTCTGCAGCTTTTCCGCCTCACCGTTTTTAATAATTTCGTTGTGTGAGCCGATCCACTGTAAGTCCTCCAGAGCAGCTAGCTCGGGCGGGCCTTGTCCATACCGGAAGGATTGGACAACCACAGAGATATATTCCGAGCAGCCGCAGTCCTCTACCAGCTCCTGATATGTCTGCGATCTTTGTATGTCCTCCACTTCAGGGATGCCGCCCATGATGGCAACGTCGCGGATGCCGGTATTGGTTTCCAAACCGATGAGTGAAAATATCTTGCTCATCACATCCCTCCCATCACGGGACCGCCGTGTTCAAGGTCGGGAGCTTTGTTTTTCATTTCATTCTCCAGCTTAAGGGAATAGTTTTCATGATTCCAAAAACTGACGTAAATCTCGCCGTCAGGAGTTTTGATGGGACGCTGCTCGAAACCTTCGCCGTATCCGTCAGAATTTTGTCCAGAGACATAATCCAAGAGTGCGGCAACTTCTTCGCCGGAGAGGGGCTCCTTCAGTCCGGCATTCATAACTCCCCACAGCTCGCCGTCAACAACCTCCACTGATGGATAAAGGCTATACACTTTTTTGTTGAGAGCTTCGTCGTGGATATATTCGGCAAGACCTCGATCGTTTTCGAAGAAACGATTCTCCTTGGCAATGGCAGCGAGAATCTGATCCTCATATGCCACAGCTTCCCTGGGAGAAAGTTCTTCCTGATCATCTTCCGAGCAGTCGTACTGAGGATAGGTGATGAGCTTCAGAGGAAAAAAGAATCGCATGGTTTCATTTGACATCGTGTTGTCCTCCAATCTTTTTGAGTTGTCAGTGCTTTCAGGGAAATAAAAAAAGGGCTATGCTTTTCGTTTTTAGAAAAACATAGCCCACATTTTTTTAGCTCAGTGCCAAAAAGACACTCCATTTTTAGCCTGTAAATAAAAATAAAAACATCAAGATATCCTCATAACAGGAATATTCAAGTTAACTAATATAGAAAACATAGCCTTTATCGTGGGCGTGTTGACAAATCGGATAATAGAACTGATCGGCATCAGTGTTGCCCATGACCAAGACCACGTATCTGCCAGAAAAAACTGCTTTAGAGCGATGGAAAGCAGTTACGAAATGTGATATATTTTTTCTTATATGTATGTTATAAAATTATGATGATGAACAAATCAAAGAACACAAAAGGGTATAAGTGAAAAATGTATGAATTTGCGAAAGAATTGTTTTTTAACGCCACGATCATGATATCGTTTATTACTTTGAGTAACCAATTATTTAGAGAAAAAATTGCAACACCTTCTTCAACAATGCATAGGAAAGTATTAACTGGGTTAATGGCGGGGTTGCTAGGTTGCCTGCTAATGGTTTTCAGCGTACATGTTACGTCTGATATATATCTTGATTTGCGCAATCTGCCGATAATTATGATGGCGCTATATACGACATTTCCGTCAGCAATTGTTGCGTCATTAGTAATAGGACTGTTTCGTATAGCATACTTTGGCATAAACCAATCATCTATTATTGCTTTTGTCGCCGCAATTTGCATAGGTATAGGATGCGGATTAATAGGAAAGTTAAACATTAGAAGGTCGGTAAAGTGGATATTGTCTATATTGATAGCATTCATTATTGCTGCATTGCCAATGGCTGTTGCTTTGTCATAGGCTTTCAAAAATAGTATGTTATCAATCAATTTCAAATTAATGCTGAGGAATATGTCAGCGACAAAGGAGAAAATGCTGAAGCGATTAATCACAATTAGTAACTTAAAACTTATAAACTATATGAATATGAGTATTTTAACTTGACATAGCCATAATTTGCATGGTATTCTCTTAATAATCTCTTTGCACTGCATATAAATCTACAGTACAATCTGATCAGGCGATGAACTTTGTAAAAGTTCATGGGGCTGGGCCTAATTAGGCAGCAGGTGAATACAACCTGTGGGACAGTAAAATGTTCCACAGGTTTTTTTTATATCTATTTTGGGACATATCTGAAGATTGCAATGCCATAGAGCTATCTTATAACAAGAAAAATTGGAGGTAACTATTATGACAGATGAAAAGATCAACAGGCTGAAGGGGCTGACAACCTCAGAGGCAACAAAGCTTCAAGAACAGTACGGCAAGAATGAGCTAGTTCCGGAAAAGAAAGAAAATATATTTCATAAAATCTTTCAAGTCATCACAGAGCCAATGTTTTTATTACTGATCATTGCAGCAGCAGTCTACTTTATACTTGGAGAGCCAAAAGACGGAGCAATCATGCTCGTATTTGTAATCGGGATAATAAGCATTGAAGCAATTCAGGAATGGAAAACAGATAAGACACTGAAGGCATTGAAGGACTTATCGGCTCCTCGTATCAAGGTGCTGCGTGATGGGGAAGAAAAGATTATCAACAGTGTGGATTTGGTTCCTGGAGATATCATGTTCATAGCGGAAGGTGTCAAAATTCCGGCAGACGGAACTGTTGTAAGGGCAAGTACGCTATGTGTTGACGAATCCTCTCTCACTGGAGAATCGCTTGGTGTCTGGAAAGTGACTAGCGATAATTATGTTAATGAAAACAATGATTATTGGCGACGTGATTATTGCTATGCAGGAACCCTTGTTACACAGGGTACAGGTACTGTTTTAGTTGATAAAATCGGACTTTCTAGTGAGTATGGAAAGATCGGCAAGGATATCGCTGTTGCCCCGATAGGAGATACACCTCTTCAGAAGCAGACAGGCCGATTGGTAAAGCTGAGCGGTATGATTGCTGCGGTGCTGTTTGTTTTGGTTGGTGTTGTTACATTCTTTAACATTCCTGATCACATAATTAAAAGCAGAGTTATTGAAAGCATACTATCAGGAATTACCCTTGCAATGGCTATGATTCCAGAGGAGTTTCCAGTTATATTGACGGTTTTCTTGTCCATGGGTGCTTGGAGGCTTGCAAAAAAACAATCGCTTGTAAGAAGGCTTCCTTCAGTTGAAACCTTAGGTGCAGTATCTGTTCTGTGTGTCGATAAGACAGGCACAATAACACTAAACAAAATGGCAGTTAGAGAAACCTTCAGCACCTCAGGCGATGAAAAATACATATCCAAGATAATGGGTATGGGCTGCAAGCCTGACGCGTACGATCCTATGGAAAAGGCTATGATCGCTCGATGTGAAGAACTGGGGATTTCAAGAGAGCTTCTTTTTAGCGGGCAGCTGCTAAAAGAATATGCCTTCACTGATGAATTAAAAATGATGGGCCATGTCTGGAAGAATGGAACTGAGATTGTAGTTGCCGCGAAAGGCTCTCCTGAGCGTATTCTTACAATATGCGACATTTCTCCCGACGAAAGAAAAATAGCCGAAGATAAGATTTACGAAATGTCCAAGCAAGGTCTTCGTGTGATTGCGATTGGCCAGATGGTTATCCAAAATAAAAATGAAATTCCGGATACCCTCCTGGACTGCAAGCTAGAGCTTCTGGGAATGGTAGGTCTTGCAGATCCGCCGAGAGAATCGGTAAAAGAAGATATCAAGACCTGTACAAAAGCCGGAGTTCGAGTGGTTATGATAACCGGGGACAACGGAATTACAGCAAGCTCCATAGCAAATCAAATCAATATGCCAAATAGCGACCATATAATAACTGGTGACGAACTCAATGAAATGAGTGACGACGAGCTGAGAGAAAGAGTGAAGGATGTTAGCGTCTTCTCTCGTGTTCTTCCTGAACATAAGATGCGAATTGTGAAAGCCTTTAAAGAAAATGGCGAAGTGGTAGCAATGACTGGAGATGGTGTTAACGACGCGCCAGCACTGAAATATGCTGATATTGGAATAGCAATGGGCAAGCGTGGCTCGGAGGTTTCAAGGGAAGCTGCAGACCTGATACTTCTGGATGATAACTTTTCAACAATTGTTGATACTATTAAGGATGGCAGAAGGATATATGACAACATTAAAAAGGCAGTTGGGTATGTATTTACTATCCATATACCTATAGCATTTGCTTCACTTCTTGCGCCTTTTATGGGGATAAGTCCTACGAGCCTCTTGCTTCTTCCGCTGCATGTAGTTTTGCTGGAGCTAGTAATTGACCCGACCTGCTTAATTGTATTAGAGCGCCAGCCTGCTGAGTCTAACATTATGCAAAGGCCACCACGCAATCCAAAAGAAAAGCTTTTAACAGCAGCAATGCTATCCAAGAGTGTAATGCAAGGCTTAGTAATATTCGGAGCATCCTTTGCAACGTACTACCATTTCATAAATATGTATCCGGAAAATGCACCTCTTGCAAGAACGATGGGGCTAAGCATTATATTCCTTTCCAATGTTCTGCTTGTGCAAGTAAACAGTTCAAATACAGAGTTTGCCTTTAGAACTTTTATCAGACAGATAAAGGATAAAGTAATGTGGGGTGTTATCATTGGCACTTTAGCCGGACTGCTTATTATGCTTTATACGCCACTTAGTGGATTTTTGAAATTAGCACCGTTGTCTTCAGAGCAACTGCTGCTTTCGGCTGGAATCTCATGTATAGCGGTGCTGTGGTATGAGTTGGTAAAACTTTTCCGAAAAGTCATTTTCAAGCAGGAGGCTTAGAGTGGTGAAGGATGATAATAAAGCATTGAGATATGTTAGGAAGAACATCATTCTTGATTCTATACTCTTTATATTTATGGCGGGATTAGCTGTTAGTTGGGATTCGGATTTGCATCCTATTCTTGGCATAATAGTAGTGATATTAGTATTGATTCATATTGCTTGGCATCAAAAACAAATAAAAGTAATGTTTCGCCAGGCTTTTCCAAATTTAACTATACAAAGACCAATAAAAACGATGCTTTTAGTTTTAGGCCTTATAGCCCTGATCCTATCGCTATTCATGGTATTTGAATAGACAGCATTTTTCAAACAAGTAAAATAAAACAATTGAAAGAGGTGTAATAGAATGAGTTTTTTTTCAAAATCATCAAAAGGGAATCACTATAGGCAAGGTAATTATGGAAGTAATCATTATCAGAAAAAGGGTATATTTGGCAACTTGCTTAATATGTTTGGTTCGGGAAGTGGTTCTGGGGGGCACTACAATAATTACGGGAACCAACCTTACCCGCCACAACAGGGCTATCCTCAAGGGCAGCAGAATCCATCATCAGTTCAGCAAAATACACTCGCATGTAATAAATGCAATTCCCGGGTTCCAGCAGGGTCGAAGTTTTGTCTGAACTGTGGTGAACAGGTCAAAACGGAGTTGTATTGCCAAAATTGCGGAGGAAAAATGCCACCCAATGCTAAATTTTGTAACAATTGCGGAAATAAGTTGAATGGTTGAGTTGATGCGATGTTTTAGTGAATTAAAACATCGAGGGAAAAAATACGGGGAATATACAATTGAGGAAGTAGCCGGTGAAGGAAGATACGGCTTGTGCTTTCATGCTAAAAACGACCATGGACAAAGGGTTGTTCTTAAAAGATTCAAACCTAGTATCTTTGCGCGAAATTCAGATAAGAATGCACATGAGGCAGTCATACTCTCAAAGCTCAGGGACTATCGAATCCCTGAGCTTCTGGGTGTGATAAATGAAAAATCATTCTATGCGTTTGTATTGGAGTTGAAACCTGGAATTACTCTAAAAGATATGCTTTTTAAGTATAATTATAAATTTTCAGATGAGGAAATATTTGATATTGGGATTAAGATCATAAACATAATCAAATATCTGCATGAAAATGGTGTGGCCCATAGGGATATAAGGATACCTAATGTTCTCGTTGATCAAGAGGATGTATATCTTATTGACTTTGGATTAGCCAGATTTGCAGATAATAACCTATATAAATATGATCTAGATTATTCTTATTTTGGTGACTTACTTCTTTACTTGATTTATTCCTCTTTTCAAAAGAAAGATAAAAAAAGGCAGCCTTGGTATGAGGAATTACCATTAAAGGAAAAGCAACAGCATTTTTTAAAGAGATTAATGGGGCTTGATATTATATATGAAAGCATCACCGATATTGAGACGGATTTTAATGATGCGTTTACTATTGCCAAGGATTGTACAAGGGCACAGACAAATTTCGAATTTGAATAAAAGGATCGGTAAGGTAAAATGAAATGTTGAAAAAACTCCAGGATATTGATAAAAAAACAAAAATCAAGTTCTCTATCCTTCTGATCTTTTCAGTAGTAATTGTGGCATTTATCCTAAGCAATTATGATTGGATTTTAAACAAACTAAATGATGCAGAGACGATAAGACAATATGTTCTTTCTAAAGGGTTCTTAGGATTTATCTCATTTGTTGTTATCCAGGCGTTACATGTTTTGCTGGTTGTGATACCAGGTGATATATTCAATTTCACTGGAGGTTACGTTTTTGGTATTCCGATAGGCTTTGGCTTGTCGATACTGGGTATTATGGCCGGAACAATGAGCGCATTCTTTATTTCTAAAACCTTGGGTGCTGAGTTTGTATCAAAATTGGTACACCATGATAAATTGAAAAAAATAAGCGACTTGGTTAACTCAACTAAAGGCTCATTCGGTATCATGATTATTTGTCTGCTTCCATTCATCCCCAAGGATTTACTGGTGTATATAGCAGGATTGACTCCTATAAAAGCTTCACGATTTTTCTTGATATATGGAATGTCAAGGATACCTGGAACACTAATTTGGGTTTCAGCTGGATCACAGACTCAAGAAAATAATTTGCAGGGGCTAATATTAACCTTTGTTGCATTGGCCTGCTTTATTGGTGTTGGTGCTTTGCTGCAGAAAAGGTACGGGAAAAGTTTATTGAAGAGTTAAATCAATAAGTATTTCATGGGAGTGTTTATTATGCCGATGGATTTATTTGCTATGCACACCCCTGAAAAATGCACACCCCCTTACCTTGAAATCGTTTGACATAGGCTTTTCATTTTTACTAAAAAACTTAATAGTGCTTAAAGATGTGCTTATATCTTATTACGGTATATTTGCGGCGTCTTCCTTCCTGTTATACTTTTTATTGGAAAATACTACTGAAGCGAACAAGATATATAGTCAAATGAAAGATGACGCTAAGAAAGATTTTTTAACCGGATTGAACAATGTCAGGCAATTTGACACGCTATTAAATAAAGCCATTAACGAAGCAAATGAAAGAAATGAAAATCTCTCGTTTCTTTTTATTGATGTTGATTTTTTTAAAAAAGTAAATGACACTTACGGGCATACTGAAGGAGATCTTGTCTTAAAACAACTAGGCGATATCATCAAAAATACTTGCCGGAGTTTTGATATTGTTTCCCGAAACGGAGGCGAGGAGTTTTCAGCTATACTTCTTGATTGCCCGTTAGATCGAGCTGTCAAAGTTGCTGAACGCGTTAGAAACAATATTGAGCATCATGGTTTTATTTTGAGCACTGGCCAAGAGATAAAAATGACTGTATCAATAGGCGTTTCGTCATATCCGGAAGATACATTAGATGCCGACAAGCTTGTAGAATACTCTGATATTGCTCTATATAATGCAAAAAGAGAAGGCAGAAATAATGTAAGCACAAAAAAATAGCGGCTGCATGAGGGTTTACGAACGTTATGGTCATGAGAGGGTTTGTCTGGAAAGTACGGTATTTAGCCTAAGCATAAATACAAAGGCATCAAGATTTGCTGTCCTGATGCCTTTGTATTTTCCTGTATGAAATTGTAATTTTGGAGGTCATTTCTCTCCAACGACCCTTTGTCATCTATGAAAACGGCCAAAAAAACGGGCCAAAATTTGCACTTTTTTGCTTCGATTTTTGTTCATTTTTGGCTTGCAAACCACAACATCTTGTGGTCAAAGTCTACTTTTTGTCCTCCGAACCACATTTCGTCATCATTATTATCGTTTCAACGTGCCCCGTCCATGGGAACATATCTACCGGCTGCACCTCAAGCACCTCAAACCCATTCTCCGCAAGATAATTCAAATCCCTCGCCAACGTCGCAGGATTACATGACACATAGACAATCCTTTTGGGTCCCATATCCACCAAAGTCTTAAGCAGTTTCTCATCGCAGCCCTTCCTTGGAGGGTCAAGTACCACCACATCAGCCCTTTGGGTCAACTCCACCTTTTCTGCTTCCCCTACAATAAACTCTGTATTTTTAATACAGTTTATTTCTGCGTTTTTCACCGCATCTCTTATTGCATCGGCTACTACCTCTATGCCGTAGACCTTTCTCGCTTTCCTGGCCAGAAACAATGATATGGTCCCTGTTCCGCAGTACAGGTCGTATACCACCTCATTTCCTGTCAAATCCGCATATTGGAGTGCCTTTCCATAGAGCACCTCAGTCTGCACTGGGTTTACCTGGAAAAATGCAAGGGGAGATATTCTGAATTTTAAATCCTCTATGTATTCTGTGATAAAATCTTCACCATATATTTTAATATTCTCTTCACCCATAATAATATTGGTGTTTTTTCTGTTGATGTTCAGATAAATGCTTTTTATTGATGGCTCCCTTTCAACCAGTTCTTGAATCAGCTTGTCCTTATGCGGAAAGTCTTTTCCGTTTATAACAATAACAACCATGGTTTCCCTTGTTTTAAAGCCTTCCCTGGTCATTATATGCCTTACAAGTCCTGTACCTTTGGCTTCATCGTACGGAACAATCTTATATCTATGCATGAATCCACTTACAGCATCCTTTATCCGATCACTGGTTTCATTCTGAATTCCGCAGCCCTTGCACTCTATGATCTCATGAGATCGTCTTGCATAAAATCCTGCAATCGGCTTATCTGTACCTGCTCTAACAGGATACTGGGCCTTGTTTCTATAATTAAATGGATCCTTCGTACCGATTGTCTCATGGATTATTACATCTTCCAGCTTGCCTATCCTTTTTATGCTTTCTTTCACAAGGTTGGTTTTAAACCTGAGTTGTGCTTCCATGCTCATGTGCTGCAAGCTGCAGCCGCCGCATTTTTCAAAGGCCGGGCAGAATGGTGATATTCGGCTGGCAGACGGGTTTATGATCTCCACCAATCGGCCTACCGAGTAGGACTTGCTAACTTTAGTGATCCTTACAAGTACCTCTTCGCCTTCCAAGGCATCATCAACAAACACCGTGAACCCATCCACCCTGCCAACTCCCTGGCCCTCGTGGTTCATTCCGGTTATAGTAATCCTGTATTCCTTATCTTTTTCAACAATCGGCATTGTTACCCTCCAATAAAAACTTGTTCAATTCTTCTCTGGTGTAGATTTCATCCAATCCAACCAGCTAACTCCCAAATCGTTCCCCAAATCATGAATCATATCTGTTGTACTTCTGCCAACTACTTCATAGCAAGATAAACCGCCACGTTATAGTATTTCCAAACAATATCCATAGTATTAAAACCGGCTTCCTTAAGCATCTCAAGGTGCTTCATCATTGATATGGGCGAATCCTCTCTGAAATGCAGAGGCATCCAAGCTTTTTCAATTTCCTCCATAGGAACTGACTTTGACATGTACTCCTTCCATTTTCCCAAATACATATCATGAAGCCACTCATAAGATGCAAGCACAACATCTCCGTTTATAAATATTCCTCCGGGCTTTACACTATCAGAAATCTTCCTGTAAAAACCCATCTTGTCGTCATCCGTTACCAGATGGTGGAGTGCAAGAGAAGACACCACAACGTCATACCTTTTGTCAAACTCAAACTGATAAAAATCACAGTTAATATACCTTGCCCCCTTGGCATCACAAAGCTTTCTTTCAGCCATCTTAAGCATTCTTGGGGCCATATCCACACAGGTAAACCTTGCATTAGGGTATATATCCAATATCGCCTTGGAAATTGTACCTGTTCCGCAGCCAAGATCTATAACCTCAATTGACTCATCCTTCTTAAAGGGTATGCAATCAGCTATTGTCTTTACCATATGGGTGTAATACGGCATGAGTTTTCTTATTATTCCGTCATATTCTTCCGCTTCCTCATCAAAATGAGTCTTGATACCCTCCATTTTATCCATAAACATCCCCCTGTAAGATTGTTCCACAATTCTATCTTAAACTTTATTATACTTACATCCCTTTACCCATAATACGATCTAAAACCTTTGTCGTCTCACCTGTATAATATATATCCAGCTTATGAAGTGCCCTGGTCATAGCTACATACAGAAGCTTTATATCCAGTTCACCTTCGGTGTAGTTCTCTGCTCCTGCAATAATAACAGCATCAAACTCAAGACCTTTGGAGAGATAGGACGGTACAAGAACCATTCCGCCCTGATATTTATCCTCCTTACCTGTTATGAGCTGCAATTGGAGAACATCCTTTTTCATAATCCCTTGAATCGTTTTGCACTCATCAAGTGTTTTGCATATAACAGCAATAGAATTTATCCCCTTTTCTTTAAGCTCCGATATTGCAGCCGACATAGCCTTAGCCATCTCCTTGGTGCTTTGATTTCCTATAAGCCTTACAGGATCTCCATGCCTGAAGACTGGCTTTGCAAGAATGATTTCATCGTCATCCAGCAAACTTATAACCTTATTGGCAGCATCCATTATTTCAATGGATGTACGATAACTCTGTTGAAGAGTAAGGTATTCTGGTTTTTTGTCCTTATAAACCTCCTCCTTTACTTCCTTCCAGTTTTTAATGCCCCTGTATGAATGAATTCCCTGACACAGGTCACCTAAAAGTGTAAAGGAGCTGTCCTTTATAATCATTTTTAACGCAAAGAGTTGAAAAACGCTGAAGTCCTGAACCTCGTCAATTACGATCTGCCTCACAGGAATTTTTTCATCTATGCCGTGTATAAGGAATTTCAAGTATATCAAAGGAGCAAAGTCTTCAATCTCAATAAACCCTGAAGCGATGATCTCTGACGAATACTTCCTCAGGTATGCCACAATATCCCTGTCCGCAAGCCCCTCCGACAGTTTTAGAAGCAATTCTTCATTTTCCATAAGCTCTCTATAGTATTCCCAGGGGCTAAACTTTGATATTCTCTTTACATATTCACCTACGGCTTTTTTAGAGTAGGCTTCAATCCTGTTTATACGCTCGTTCCTTGAGTCAATGGCTTCGATTATAAGCTTTTGCCGCTCATCGCCAGGCGGCATAGTGAGTTTAAGCCAGTCAACCTCCATATCGGACTTTGCATGCAGTGCATTGATGATTTTTTCTTTCATTACCTTCATTCTGGTATTTAGATGTTTCTTGATCTCATCTATCCTTTTTACCAGAGGCCACCTTTTATAATCTCTAAGAAAAAGCCTGTTAATTTCATCATATGGGTATACAACAATTCCTTCAATCTTAAAGTCTTCCTTTGGCAGAAAAACGGTTTCTACATATTCAACATACCTTTCCATAATGGTTTTAAATGCCATGGATGTTTTAAGGACTGTAGCCTCATAAAAAAGCCTTCTGTCTTCAATGTCCTTTTTATTATCAGCAGCCTTTTTATCCTCAATAAAGCTTATAAGCTTCTCATTGCCGTCCCTTACCTTGAACTTTTTACCCAAAAGATTCATGGCGAAGCTTTCAAAGGTTGTCTGACTGACCCTTTCAACACCAAGCTCCGGCAATACCTCCGATATATAGTTTAAAAAAAGCTTATTTGGTGCTATAATCATGAAGCTTTCCGGCTTCAAAGTTTTTTCATGGGTATAGAGAAGGTATGCTATCCTGTGAAGGGCAATAGTGGTTTTACCGCTGCCTGCCGCCCCCTGAACGATCATAGGCTTCCATATATCAGCCCTGATGATTCTGTTCTGTTCTACCTGGATGGTTGAAACAATTTCCTTGAGCCTGTTGTCCGCACTTGCTCCCAGATAGGACTGAAGAAAATCATCATTTGTAGTTATATCTATGTCAAATATCTCCCGAAGCTCTCCCTCTTCTATGGAAAACTGCCTTTTTAAAGTCAGGCTGCCTTTTATATTGCCGTCTGGACATACATAATGGGCTTCCCCAAGCCTCTCTTCATAGTACAGGTTTGCAACAGGTGCCCTCCAGTCAACTATTATGACCTCCTGGTCTTCTTCTCTCATAAGAGACATCTTGCCTATATATAAATTTTCCTTTTTTTCTTTTCCCTCTTCAGTAAAATCAACCCTTGCAAAATAAGGCTTTCCTGTTGCGGTATACAGATTACGAAGCTTAAGCTCCATGCTTCCCTGAAGCAGCGAATTAATCATCAATTCAACATAGCTTTGACTGCTATCGCCGCTCTGATGCCTTTTAAGCTGTTCCACATCACTATCAAGCTTTTTCTTCCTGTTTAATGTGGCATCAAGGGTTTTTTTAACATAATCCAGTGTATACCTGCACCTTTCCAGCTCAGCTTTATATTCCGGATGGTTTGCAGCTGGCATGAATTAAACACCTCCTATAGAATTTGTTATTAAGTATATTAAGTATATTAAGTATATTAAGTATATTAAGTA